>CAYVKX010000097.1:0-6699 GCA_964452095.1 uncultured Weeksellaceae bacterium | reverse complement strand
TAAAATAACTTTAAAATTTTATGTTCTTGGGCTTGGTAATCAGTGTGTTACTCCTGAAAATCGGTGATTTTCGGAGAGAAAAATGTCGGGGTAGCAGGATTCGAACCTGCGACCTCCTGCTCCCAAAGCAGGCGCGATAACCGGGCTACGCTATACCCCGAAAAGGTCGGCAAAAGTAAAAATATTTACCAATTAAACAAGCGGAGAGGAAGGGATTCGAACCCCCGGTACCCGTAAAGGCACAACTCCTTAGCAGGGAGCCCCGATCGACCACTCTGGCACCTCTCCATTTCTCACTTCTAAATAATAATGTAAAAGAACTTTTTTTAAAAGGTCGGCAAATTTATACTAATACTTAATTACACGCAAATATTTTATAGTTATAATTCCAAATAACTTTTTTTCTTTTTTAAAGCACCCATAAATTGAATGGAATATTATATTTGCAAGTTACAAAAATAGCTTATGACATTAAAAAACATACTTCTCTTTTTCTCATTATTAATACTTGCTTCATGCGTTAAAGAAAGAGACCTTTCACAAAACACAGTTATTGCACATATATTAACTCAACCTGATGGGCTGCACCCATTTAATGACAACTCATCAGTAAGAACTTTTGTTTTTCAATACACTCAAAAAACACTTATCAAACTTGATATGGAGTCTTTGGATTACATTCCTTATTTAGTTAAAGAAATCCCGCAAGGATCAGAAGATAATTTATCTTTTGAATACGAGATAAAAGAAGGAATCACTTGGGATGATGGAACCCCATTTACTGCTAAGGATGTTGCGTTTTCAGTAAAAATGATGCTCTGCCCTTTAACTAATAATGCACAAATTAGAGGGAATTATACAACTGTAATTGAAAGTATCGAACTTGACCCAAATAATCCATTAAAATTCACAATGCATGCTCAAAATGTAAATTGGGAAAACAGATATATCTTCTCTGAACTATGGATGGTTCAAAAATCATTATGGGACCCTAAAGGAGTATTAGACAAAATATCATTTAAAGATTTATTTACTGAAACTTTTAAAGAGAGTGTTGAAACAGCTGAGCTTTCTGATTGGTTTAATACTTATAATGATGCTGATAATTCATACAAACCTAAAAGGCTTGTAGGGCTTGGCGCTTATCAAGTTACTGAGTGGGAAGCAAGCCAGTACATAACTATTGAAAAGAAAGATAATTGGTGGGGAACAAATGACACATCTATCTACAATAAATCATACCCTGATAAAATAATTTTTAAAATTATCAAGGAAGATGCATCATCTTATTTAGCCCTAAAAAATCAAGAAATTGATGTTACTTATTCTATTGGTACAATTAAGTTAATGAAACTCCAAGAAAGAGAATATTTCAACAATAATTATGAATCTGCATTTAAAAATAGATATGCTTACAATTATATTGGCTTAAACATGAAGCCAGATGGGATTAAATACAAACCATTTTTTACAGATAAAAAGGTGAGAAAAGCAATGGCATATCTTACTCCAATTGATGAAATAATTGAAGTGATGGTTCATGGAAAAGCTAGTAGACAAGCTTCAATGATTTCTCCATTAAAAGACACTTATAACGATACTTTAAAATTAATTCCTTTAGATATTGAAAAAGCAAAAAAACTTTTAACTGAAGCTGGTTGGGTAGATACAGATGGAGATAATATAAGAGATAAAATGATTAATGGCGTAAAAACACCTTTCAAATTTAAGTTAAGTTACATGAGTTCTCCTACTACTAAGGAAATTGTTCTTATGATAAATGAAAGCATGTACAAAGCTGGGATTGTTGCTGAGCCTACACCAATGGATTTTACACTTTTCTACAAAAATGCAATGGATCATAACTTTGAAGCTATGCTTGGTGGCTGGGGCGGTTCGGCTTCTTACTCTAACCCTCAACAGCTATGGCACACATCCTCTTGGGTAACAAAAGGTTCAAACTTTACTGGGTTTGGGGATGCTGAAAGTGATGCTCTTATTGAAGAAGCAAACTTAACATTAGACCCTAAAAAACATAGAGATGCTCTTTTAAAACTTCAAGCTAGAATTTATGAGGACCAACCTTATGTGTTTTTATACTCAACTCAAAGAAAATTTGCTATTCATAAAAGATTTGATAATAGAGGGATGTATTATGAAAGGCCAGGGGTTATGCTTCAAAATTTAAAATTAAATGAGGCGTTTTCCTCAAAAAACATGACACCAACTGAAGACTAAAAAATAGGGACGAGTGAAAAGCAACTAGTTACTAGTGGCTAAAAACTAACAACTTAAAAAAAGAAACTATGTTCAAATACGCACTCAAAAGAATCTTAACTTTTATACCCATGTTGGTAGCAATTTCGCTAATAGCATTTATTATTAGTATTAATGCTCCTGGTGATCCTGTTGAGAGATTATCAAAAGCAGCTGGAAATGAAGGTTCAGCTGAGCAACAATCTGGAGCATCTAAAAAAATTAAACAAGAGTTAAGGAAAAAACTCGGTTTAGATTTGCCTATCTTTTATATAAGTATTGCTGATTTTGCATCTTCTGACACACTTTATAAAGTACAGGATAAATACCATAAATCAAACTTAGAAGCACTAACACATCAATGTGGAAATTGGGAAGCAGTTTCAGAATACTACAAAAACTTATTAAAATTTCAGGAAACACATTTACAACTTGATGCTAAAGCAATAGTTTCAGCTGATACAACTTTGGCTTTAAACCAAGTTAATGAAGTTATCAATCAGTTTGGTTTTGAAATTGGAAGCTTACTAGAAACAGCTAAGCCTGATTTAATGGATGTAAAATTTGAAAAGATGAATACTTTATTAGCGGAAAATTCATATTTATCTTTACTATCAGATGGATTAAAAGATGTAACAAATTCAAGAACCGATTTAACAAACTTAGCTACAAGGTGGAAAACTTACATTCCTGCTATTAATTGGTATGGAGGAAGCAATCAATACCATATGTGGTTATTTGGTGATGGAAATTATCGTAAAGGATTAATTAGAGGGGATTTTGGAATTTCATATATTGACAGCCAACCTATACAATCTAAAATTTGGCAGAAAGTTGGAATTTCATTTTCCCTGTCATTAATTTCTATTTTCTTAGCATATTTAATTAGTATTCCTATTGGGATTTATTCTGCTTACAAAAAAGATTCAGCAGCAGATAAAGGAATGTCATTAATACTATTTATCCTATATTCAATGCCTTCTTTCTTTGTAGGAACACTATTGTTATTACAATTTGCTAACCCTGATAACCTAAGTTGGTTCCCAGTTTCAGGAATTCAAGACCCAACACTTTTTGATCCTGAATGGAGCTTATGGATGAAACTAAAACACAGAATGCCTTTCTTGATTTTACCTATCATTACTTATACTTATGGTTCTTTTGCTTTTTTAAGTAGAATTATGCGTGTCGGGATGATTGATATCGTGTCGCAAGATTATATCCGTACAGCTCGCGCTAAAGGATTAGGAGAAGGTAAAGTAATACTTAAGCATGCACTTAGAAATTCATTACTACCTGTAATTACAGTTTTTGCATCAATCTTTCCTATGGCAATTGGTGGAAGTATTATTATTGAAGTAATTTTCTCTATACCTGGAATGGGAGTTGAAGTTTACAACTCCATTTTAAATTACGATTATCCAATGATTATTACTGTTTTTACTCTATCAGGATTTTTAACTATGGTTGGTTATCTGGTTGCTGATTTACTTTATGCAGTAGTTGACCCAAGAATTTCATACAAATAAAATTATGCAAAATACAAACGAAAATTTTTCATTTAAAAAATATGCTTGGACTCAGTTCAAGAAAAATAAAATTGCATTAGTCAGTTTATACTTATTATTAGCATTAGTTATTATCGCTTTATTTTCTCCATATATAGCAAATGACAGACCATTATATGCTGAGTATGAAGGAAACACTTTATATCCAGCTTTTGCTGAAGAAACAAGAACTGATTCCATTTTTAATCAGGAAGGAGAGTTTGTTCAAGTTTTACAATATGATATTACTGATTGGAGGCAGTTAGATTTAACAAAAGTGGTTTGGGCTCCAATTCCTTATTCTCCAGGAAGTATGGATAGGTATAATAGAGATTATGCTGCACCTGGAGGAGAGCAAAGATTTAAAAACTCTAATGGAGAGATTGTTCCTGTACCTTCAAAATTCAGACATAAATTAGGAACAGATGGGATAGGTAGAGATTTAGCTTCTGGTTTAATTCATGGAACTAGAATATCATTAATGGTAGGACTAGTTTCAATGGGGATTGCATCATTAATAGGTATTATCTTAGGTGCTATTGCTGGTTTCTTTGGAGATACTAAATTGAAAATGCCTAGAATTAAATATTGGCTTACACTCTTTGGAATCTTTATGGGATTATTTTATGGTTTCGGACAAAGAAAATATGTTCTAGCAGATGGTTTTGGAGAAGGAATTGGAGCAGGAATGTGGGAGCTTATAATTAGCATCTTACTTATTATAACTATTACTTTTGCTTTCAGATTATTAAGTCGATTATTCCAATTTGGAAAGCTAAAGGAAGAGGTAAGTGTGCCTATCGATACATTTGTTTCTAGAGGAATTGAACTTTTAAATTCAATTCCAAGATTACTTTTGATTATTACAATAACTGCTGTGGTGGAAAGAAGTATCTGGATTGTAATGATAATAATTGGCGTTACTGGCTGGACAAGAATTGCCAGATTTACAAGAGCTGAGTTTTTAAGAATTCGTTCATTAGAATTTGTTCAAGCAGCTGAATCACTTGGTTTTTCATCAGTAAGAACAATTTTTAAACATGCATTACCTAATGCTTTAGCTCCAGTATTTGTAAGTATTGCTTTTGGTATTGCATCTGCAATTCTGATTGAAAGTGGTCTTTCATTCCTAGGAATTGGAGTTCCAGATGATATTGTTACTTGGGGGTCATTGCTTAATTTAGGAAGACAAAATCTAGAAGCATGGTGGCTTATTATATATCCAGGTATGGCTATATTCCTTACTATTACAATTTATAATATGATTGCTGAGGCATCAAGAGATGCTCTAGATCCTAGATTAAAAAGTTAGTTTGGTTATTGGCTTTGGCTATTAGCCGTTAGCTTTTTGCTAGTGTCATTGTATCACTATTCATTTTCTTTTCTCTGTGGTCTAATTACTAATATCTATTTTCTATTTTAAAGTAGTTAAAGCCCCCTTATAAGAACCCAACCCCAATCCACAAATAACTGCTTTGCAATTAGGAGATAATAATGATTTTTGTCGGAACTCTTCCCTAACGTAAATATTAGAAATATGCACTTCAATAACAGGAGTTTCAATTGCTTTTACACAATCGGTTAAGGCAACTGAAGTATGGGTATAACCTCCTGCATTTAGCAAAATATAATCATAAGAAAAACCTATTTCCTGCAATTTATTAATCAGTTCTCCTTCTATATTACTTTGAAAGTATTCTAAATTTATATGGGTAAAATCCTTTTTTAATTTTGCAAAATAATCATCAAATGAAATATCTCCATAAATAGATTTCTCTCTTTTGCCTAATAAGTTTAAATTTGGTCCGTTAATTATGAGTACTTTCATAAAGCAAAACTAAACAAATGAGTTGGAAATCATCCATATTAGGTTTTAAAAGTTATTTGCAAGTAGAACGCTCCTTGTCTGCTAATTCGGTAGATGCCTATATAAGAGATGTAAAAAAACTAGCCAACTTTGCCAAAGATAAAAACATAAATGAGTTAGCTATAAGCAAATCAGACCTATCCGAATTTGTAACTAATATCAGTAAAGAAGGGCTTTCGGCTCGCTCACAAGGTAGAATAATTTCAGGCATAAAAGCTTTTTACAAATACCTTATTATGGAGGATTACATTAAAGCTGATCCCACAGAATTATTAGAATCCCCAAAAATTGGATTGAAACTTCCAGACACACTCTCCATTGAAGAAATAGACAAACTTATTGCCGCTATCGATTTAAGCTCTCAACAAGGAGAAAGAAATAGGGCAATGCTAGAAATTCTTTATAGTTGCGGATTAAGAGTAAGTGAGCTTATTACTCTAAAGCGTTCGAATATTAGCTTTGAAGAAGGATTCATAAAAGTAATTGGAAAAGGAAATAAAGAACGCCTTGCTCCTATCGGAAAAACGGCTCTTAAATACCTTAATATTTATATTACTGAAGTCAGAAATCATCAAAATATCCAAAAAGGGCATGAAGATATTATTTTCTTAAACAGAAGAGGAAAAGGGCTAACAAGGGTGATGATATTTACAATAATAAAACAATTAGCAGAGAAAATTTCTTTGAAAAAGAAAATTAGCCCTCACACATTTCGGCATTCTTTTGCTACTCATCTTATTCAGGGAGGGGCAGATTTACGAGCCGTACAAGAAATGCTAGGACATGAAAGCATTACTACAACAGAAATTTATACTCACCTTGACAAAGAGTACTTAAAAGAGGCAATTATTCAGTTTCATCCAAGGGCTTAAAGGTAATTAACCGTTTAGTTTTGTCTGTTGGCTTATTGTTAGTTACCTCCCTACCGCAATACTATTTCCTTTACAATTTCTTTATTCAAGTCTTGGTTTATTTTTTTTATAATATAACTTATTTGGTAAGAGAGTTCATTTCGAACTGTAGCCGATT
>CAYVKX010000096.1:0-6700 GCA_964452095.1 uncultured Weeksellaceae bacterium | reverse complement strand
CCGATTTGTAAAAACCATAAAACCCAGCATCAGATTTAGCAATAAGTGCATAAACTACTTCAGGGTTTGCGGGGGTTACTCCCAATAGAATTCTATCCAAACCACTAGTTGGCAAACCACCACCTAAAATAGCCCAGCCAACCCCACCATTTGTGGAACGATAAATTTTTGAAGCCCCACTTGAAGCATCTAAAGCAGCATAAATAATAGAAGGATTTCCTGGCTTAAACTCAACATCACGCATTCTTCCAGTTAAAGAACTACTCCAATTAACCCCTCCATCTGCACTAATAGTAATTCCGCTATTTGTGGCAACCACTAAACTGTCTGGAAAGTTTGGGTTGAGGATTATTTTATTGATTCTTTTATACTGACTCACATTATAACTGAGCCCAGTTGTATTCCAACTATTTCCTCCGTCCGTACTTTTCAAAATTCCAATACTATAAGTATCAGAACCATCAGCATCACCAGTTGCTATGTACATTATTTGGTTATTTGTAGGGTGAATAACGATAGAAGAAATTCCAATTACAGGAAGATTATCGGTATTTGTAGCCCAAGTATTTCCTCCATCAGTGGTTTTCCACAAGCCACCACCAGGAGAGCCAATCCAAATTATATTAGCATCAAAAGGGTCAAAAGCAATTGCATTAACTCTTCCATTCCCTCTTTTTTTACCATTAGAAATAATTATTGGAGTATCAAAAGGACCTAAAGGAGTCCAATTGGAAGTAGAAGAAACTTTTGCATTTCTCATTTTTTCCTTTTCTTTCAGCCACTCAGTAAATAAAGCGGTTGCAGGAAAAATACCATTTTCAGGCATTCTTTTTTCTAAAAAATATAAGGAACGAGCATAGGGTTTGTAGCCATTTCCTTTGGTGTAAGAATAAGTAGATTTATACTCATTAAAAGCATTAATTTTTTCAGTAATAGAAGATTTTTCTGTTAAGTTTTCTTCCCAAATTTGAGCAAAAGAAAGATGGAAAGTAAAAGAAAACAACAGAATAAAAAGTAGTTTTTTCATTTTAGTTTAAAATTTGGAATGCAAAGATAAGATTAAATTTCTACCGCTTGCACTTATGCCAGAAGCAAAAGTTTTGTAATGAACATCCATCATATTTTCTACACCAATACCAATAGTGAGTGTTTTATCAATTTTGTAGCTATAATGCGCATTAATGGTATACCACATTGGGGACCCATCTATTGTTGCTTCCTCCAAATTATCCACCCCTTCCTTATCATAATACTTTGCATATTTCCAAGCATTGTATTTTCCATAAAATTCAAACTCATGTTGAAGGTAAGTGTAGTTTAAAGCAAGATTTGCATTAAATGGTGGAATGTGAGCAAGGGGTTTGTTTTCAGAAGCTTCACCTTTTAAATAATTGCAATTGGCAATAAAAGACAACCTTTTGGTTGGGCTATATTTTCCGTAAAAACTTAGCCCATCAATGCTAGCTGATTCTATATTTTTATTCATTTGTATTCTCATTAATTCCCCATCAAAAAGCATACTATCCACCCCATTTAAAGTGCTATATTCTCGGCTTATGGCATTGTTTATTTTTATTTTGTAGAGTTGAATTTGAAGCTGGAATTTTCGCCCTTTATAATTTATAGCTACCTCTAAATTATCGGAATATTCTGGCTCAAGATTTTCATTAGGAACAATTACATCTTTGTCATTTTTTGAAAAAACCTTTCCGATATCATCAATATTTGGATTTCTAAAGCCACCATAATAAGAGGCTTTAATGGTGGTGTTTTCGCCTATTTTGTAGGCAAGCAAAGCGGACTTAATAAAAGAGAAACTTTTGTTATTTACTCTCCCAAAACTAAAAGTAGAGTCGTTAAAATTTGCAGTTAAATTATTTTGATTTCCCCTTGCACCTATTAGCATTTCCAATTTTTTGGCAAGAGAAATTTTTAATTGACTATAAGCAAAATAATCAACAACATTACTTCCCCCATCAGGGTAGCGTGTAGTATTGTAAGCAAGGATATTGTTTAATTCCTTATTTGCTTTTGAATCTATGGTTTGATACCTATTCCCTACTCCATAGCTGATATTTAGGTTATTGATTTTTTTTACGAAATCAACTGCAATGTCATAAACTTTAACATTTTCAAACCTATTGCTAAAGACATCTTCACCTGCTTTTTGTTTATGACGGGATTCGTTAAGATTTTGAAAAGCAAGAGTTGTCCTCATTTCATCAATTACATAATTATTAATATTTTGTAATAGTTTTAAGCTCTGCAAAAATCTATCTTGAGGCCCGTAATACCAATCGCTATATTTAGCCAACTCATTTTTTATATCATTTAATTTATCAAACCGACTTATATTGGTGGATGTGGAATATTGGGTATTGAGTATAAAGAAATTCGTTTTGTTTGCTCGATAAAAAATTTTGTGCATAAAATCAGCTTGGTTGTAAGAGGTGGGTAATTGCTCTTTTCCCTTAGTTGCAAAAGGTTCTTTTCCCCAATTTTCATAGTCGTGTAATCGATTTTCTCCCATCTTTAAATTGCCAACAGATTTTATGGAAAAGCCAGAAGTAAAAGCAATTTTTTTATTGTGATAATTGGTTAAAAAATTTAAGAAAACAGCATTTGAAGAACTTTCGTATTGCTGATGAAAATAAGCAGAATTTTCATTTAAGGAGTTGTTTTTTGTATGAAAAAGCAAAGCGCCACCCATTGCTCCATTTCCATAAGCGACTGATGTAGGGGCTGAAAGCAAATCTATTTTCTGTATAAAAAAAGGATTAATTGTAGAGGAGGCTTGTAGGTGTCCACTTCTATAAATAGCGTTATTAAGCGGAATACCATCTACAACTAATAAAAGCCGATTAGCCTCCATTCCCCTAAAGTTTGGGCTACCTCCGCCCGATTGACTTTCTTGTACTGTAATTCCTAAATGTCCTTCCAAAATTTCAGCAGTAGATTTTGGAATTAGTAGTCTTTCTTCTGGGCTTATTTCCTCTATAATTTGTGTGCTTAATACAGATATTTTACTACCTTTAAAATCAATAGTTGGAAGAATTTTTATTCTTGGAGAAAGGTAAAAGATTGAGGAAATTTCGCCTGCAATTATCTTTTTAGAATGATAAGATAAATGGCTTATATTAACAGTATCATTTTTTTGAAAAATGGAGATATCAACCACTCCATTTTCATTGGTGCTTATCCCAATTTCAGCCGATTTAAAATTTACATTTTCTATTGGAGTTTTTAAGATGCTATCCAGTATTTTAATTTTTTGTCCCCAACAAAAAACACTACTAATGCTAAAAAGAAAAATCAAAAATCCTTTCATTGTCTTAATTGTTCTATTACTATATGTGATTTCAAATTCTTTATTTCGTGATGATGCAATTTGTAATAATCTAATAAAATTAAAAGTATTTTTTTTCTCTCAGAAGGAGAAAAATTAGTTTTTTCTTCCAATAATAATTTCTTAAAATTGGATAACTCCTCCCCTTTTATAAAATAATTATGTCCAAATCCTTTTTCTGCAAAACAACCATTTTGCAAATCAAAAAAAGGGAATTCTGAATATAGTTTTGAAGGGTAAAATCCCAGATAAGAACTTAGCTTGATTAAAAAATGTAAAGGATATGTGTTGGGTATTTCAGTGCTATTTTCAAGCTCATTAATTGCACTTTCAGCATACAGAAACATAGCCTCATCTTTTTCTTGTTCAACTAATACTTTTAGTAAAACTTCAGCAATAAAAACAGAGATTAATTTCCTATTTATATCAAGAGGAAGTTTGTTAAATAATGCTGAAGCAGATATTTCTTTTATTCGTTTTAACCCAGAATTTGATTTGTTGTAAAATTCCAAATCAATAATACTTAATGGTTGTAATAAGTTTAATTTAGTTTTTGATTTTTTTTGTCTTACCCCATTTATAATAATAGATTGCAAACCAAATTCTTGGGTAAAAATTTTAGCGATTACCGAACTTTCAGAATACTTATAATAATGTAGAGCTATGCCCCTGGTTTTTTGGAGCATTAGTGAATAAAAAGAATTTTACTTACCATAGTTTCTTCCCCATCTATATTGCTACTGAACACCAAATACACTCCAGTACTTGCTCTATCTCCACTTTTGTTTTTCCCATTCCAAACTGCCTGTCCGCCAAGGGAAAATGTTTCAAAAACTAAATTTCTATTGATGTCTGTAATTTTTACATTTGCATCACTTACTAGCCCTTTTATTGCAATTTTCCCATTGTAATTTTCCTTAACAGGATTCGGGAAAACCATCACATTATTGTGAGAATCATAACCTTTTGTGGCATCAGATCTATATGAAATAATCCCTTTTTCTGTACCGATAAAAACCTCTCCGCTAATTTCATTGATGGCAATATCGATAATATTGTTAGAAAAAAGTGGACTGTTTTCAGTGGTAAAATGATGAATTTCTTCAGTTCCATCAGCTGAAAGCAGATACACTCCAGATCCACCAGTTCCCACCCATTTTCTATTAGCCCCATCCACTTCTATACAATTAATCGTTTCTGTATCTAGCAAATATTGTCCGTATTCCCCCTGTTGAATAAGGATTTGTTGTGCGTCATAATTTTGCCCAGAAAACACCAATTCAGGAGAATAGAAAACAGTGATTCCCTTATCGGTTCCAACCCAAATTTCCCCTTCCAAATCAACCGCTAAGGAGTACACTTCTAATGAGGGCAAACCACCACTTCCCGCACTTTTATTTATTAGTTGAATTTCATCATCATTGCTATTTTCAATTGTTCCGTTATCGTTATACACAAAAAGTCCAGCATTTTTAATAATACCCCATTTCTGCCCAAAAGAATCAATAATTAAATCTTTGAAATAAGTACTACTTCCATCAACTCCATTTAACCTAAAAGAGTACCAATCACCAGAAGCAGTTTTTACCACCAAAGAATTTTGCGCTAAAGAATTTAGCCCCCATAAATTCTGATTATCATCAAAATACAAATCGGAAACACGAATCCAGCCATTTACATTCGCAATACTTACTGTATCCAAAGCACCTCCGGTATTATCAAAATTATATTTTTCTACAAAGCTTTTATTTTGAAGCTTTAAAATTCCACCATTCCAACTGCTTAAATATACCTGAGAATTATCTTTTGGATTTACAGCAACACTCACCACATCATAAATGCCATCAATTTCTCCAGTGCTTTTATAGTCCCAATCGGAATTATTTTCAAAAAAGAATACTCCATCAAAATTCCAAATGTTAGCTCTGCTTACATAATAACCACCAGGAGCAATCCACAAATCATTTTTTGCCGTTAGCAGTTTGAATACATTAGCTGTTCTTGGGCCGTTTGGGTCAATTTGTTCTACAAAAGTTGAGGCAGTATATTTTAGCAAATCCTTATCGAAATCGGCTACCCATAAATTTTCATCTTTATCATAAATAGCGTGTTTTGAATTAGAAATATTTTGAGTGATAATTTCATTTACACTATCGTTTTTAATAACCCTTATTTCATCTTCTAAAACAATAAACAAATCGTTATAAGAAGAGTGAAGATGCTCTATTTTTTTAGCAAAAGAAGCGTATGTTTTCCAAATATTATTTTCATAAATAAGCACTATACTATCAGAAGTTCTCGCATACATTTCTCCATTAAAAAAAGTAATATTTTCAAAAGAATTATTTGCATTTAATCCGTTTTCAAAATTAGTATGCTTTCTCCAATTATTATAATCAGAAAGATTTTCTTCATTGATATTTGCAGAATAAATTCCTTTGGAAGTCGCTACAAAAAGAGAGTATCCATCAAAATTACAATCATTTATTTTTACAAAATCGCCATTCTCTCCTATTTTATAAGTATCTAAAATTTCTTCCTTTTCTGTGTCCAAAACCACCAATCCAAAAGGACAGGATAAATAAGCAATCGCATTAATAAAAAAGATGTTGTTAATGGTTTTTTCTCCCAATATAGGTTTGTCTTTTATGTCAGAAATATTAATGATTCTTCCATTTTTTATAAGATCAATATTTGTGTTTTTGTAGGTAATAAGTAAAGCTTTATTTTCCTTTTGATAAGCCACTTTTCCAACTTCAGTATCAGAGAGTCCATTTACTTTTGACATTCTATTTATGGTGTTATCAGCTTTATTGAAATAAAACAAACCGCTCTGGGTAACACAATAAATTTTGTTTTCCACTTCTGCAACCAATGTAGCATTATGATATGGTAAATGGTCGCGCCAAGCACTAATTTCTGTAAGTTGGGAAAAGGTTAAAAAAGGACTGAAAAACAGCCAAAGTAAAAAAGACAATTTTAAGAGGTAGAAATTCATATTAAATACAATAATAAGGCATTATTTTTAGATAACTTTATAATCATTGAAAAATTGTTATTAAAGCCATAAGGATTGTTATTTTTGCGTTCTTGGCCCAGTAGTTCAACTGGATAGAATATCAGATTTCGACTCTGAGGGTTGGGGGTTCGAATCCTCCCTGGGTCACAATTTAGTCAATAAAAACTTTTTTCTCCACTGTTCCATCATCAAAAATGTAGAATAGTGGAGTTTTCTTTTTAGAGGGAGTTTCTCTGCCCAAAAAATCAACTATTTTAAGAAGATTTTTACTACTCCCATTATCATTTATTCTTGTATTGCAAAAAATAATTGTGCTACTATCTACTGCATAAAAC
>CAYVKX010000095.1:0-6848 GCA_964452095.1 uncultured Weeksellaceae bacterium | reverse complement strand
ATATCAGCTGTATTTTTAAAATAATCTTTCCCATCTTCCACAATAGCCATTGGTCCGAAATAAGAAGGTAATCTTGCACAGCTTTGTGCTTTTCCATCCAAATTTTGCAAATGAGTTTTACTATATGAAATCGCTTCCAAAAGTCCTTTTGGAATATTTTGATGATTGTTATAAGCAGCAGAAAATTCTGTCTTAAAATTATTGAATTGTGCTATACAGTTAACAGAGAATAAAAAAAATAATAGGGTTGATATTTTGTTTTTCATAAGGGAATTAAAAGTTTGCTAATATAGTAAAATATCACCAATCTTTTCACTAATTTTTTCTGAATTTGGTAACATTCTAGCTTCCAAAGTTGAGTTTAAAGGAATTGCCGGTAAATTTTCAGAACCCATTACATAAACGGGTGCATCTAGTTTTTCAAAACAATGTTCTTGTATTCTACCAACTAAACTTTGAGCAAAAGAATTGTTGTAAGGTTCTTCAGTTAAAACCAAACATTTACCGTGCTTGTTTACTCTTTCAAAAATTAATTCTTCATCAATAGGGTTAATGGTTCTTAAATCAACAATCTCAACTTTTCCTTTATGATTTTTTGCTGCATTCAGTGCCCAATGAACTCCCATTCCGTAAGTAATAATACAGATGGTATTATCAGAATTATCAGCTTCCAAAGCAATTCTACCTTTCCCAAAAGGAATAACATAATCTTCTGATGGTTCAATCGTTTTTGCTGCAAGAGTTCCTTTTATCTTGCTCCAATACAATCCTTTATGCTCTAAAATTACTACAGGGTTTGGGTCATAATAAGCTGATTTCATCAATCCTTTTAAATCCGCACCAGTAGAAGGGTAAGCAATTTTTATTCCTCTTATTTGTGCTAATACGGATTCAACAGAAGAAGAATGATAAGGACCACCACTACCATAAGCTCCAATTGGTACACGGATAATGCAACTCACAGGCCATTTTCCGTTTGATAAATAATTAGAACGACTAACCTCAGTAAATAATTGGTTTAATCCTGGCCAAATATAATCGGCAAATTGTACTTCTACAATTGGTTTTAAACCTACTGCCGACATACCCACAGTACTTCCAATAATAAATGCTTCTTGTATTGGCGTGTTGAATACTCTGTTATCTCCAAAGGTTTGTGCTAGGGTTGCTGCTTCACGGAAAACTCCTCCTAATCGTTTTCCTACATCTTGTCCGTACAATAAGGATTCAGGATGTTTTGCCATCAATTCTTTTATTGCAAATAAGGCAGAATCCACCATTACAGTTGCTTCTTTATCTTTCGGATTTCTTTCTCCTTTTTCCTCTAAAATAGGAGTAGGGGCAAAGTCATGCGAAAATAAATCTTCAGGATTTGGATCTTCTGCTTTTAATGCTTTTTGGTAATCTGAATGTACCGTTTTTGTAGCTTCTTTTTCAATTTCAACTAATTTTTGTTCTGAAAACCCATTTGCTAAAAGTTCTGCTTTGAATTTTTGAAAAGGATCTCTGATTCTTGCTTCTTCCAAATCATCACGGTACCATTCCATTCTTACTCCTGAAGTATGATGGTTTAAAAGGGGTACTTTTGCATGAATCAAAACAGGGGTTCTCTTTTCTCTTATTTCTTTAAATGCCTTCCGAATTGTTTCGTATGATTTTGTAAAATCTGTTCCGTCAATAGTGTAAGTTTTTAATCCGAAACCTTTTGCATAATGAGTTGCATCTACAGCTCTTATTTCTGAGGCATGTGCAGAAATATCCCATTCATTATCTTGCACTAAATATAAGATAGGTAATTTTTTAAGTGCTGCCATCTGGAAGGCTTCCGCAACTTCTCCCTCAGTAATAGATGCATCACCAAAAGAACAAACGGTTACTGGTTCTTTTCCTTTTCTTGGCTTTGTTAATCCTTCTTTTTCCTGATATTGAACTCCCATTGCTACTCCTGTAGTTGGTATTCCTTGCATGCCTGTTGCGGAGGATTGATGTGGAATTCTGGGGAATCCTTTTCTGTTTAATGAAGGATGAGAATAATAAGTTCTTCCTCCAGAAAATGGATCATCTTTTTTACATAATAGTTGCAACATCAATTCATAAGGTGCCATCCCAATTCCTAATAACATAGAATCATCACGGTAGTAAGGTGCTACCCAATCGTTTTCAGTAAGTTGTAAACCAACTGCCAATTGAATGGCTTCATGCCCTTTAGATGTAGCGTGCACATATTTGGAAGTAATTTCCTTGTTTTCTTCATATAAATCGCTCATAGCACGAGCTGTACACATTAAAGAATATGCTTTCTTGTAAATATGTTTGGGTAGCTTTTTTTGCATATGCAAATTTAGTATTTATTACTGAGAACAATCTAATATATTTAAAATGAATAATGTATATATAACTGTTAAACAATACTTCTTAATTTTTATTTATCTTTGCTGAAAAACAATTAAGATTAACTTTAGAACTTTAGCGAAAAGTATTATGAGAAAAAATATCATATTTTTTTACTTTATTTTTTTGGTTAAGTTCTTGTCAGCTCAACAAAGGAATATAAGTGGTTTTTATAATAATAGTCTTACTTTTTATCCTGACACCACTTATATAATTGATTTTCACACCAAGATTGGTAGTGATGCAACTTTAAAAATCCTTCCTGCTACAAAAGTGCTTTTTGCAAGTGGCGCGTCACTTATTATTAATGGAGGTTTGGAAATAATTGGTGAGCCGAATAATTTGGTTGTATTTTCCAGTTTGGATACTAACTTTCAGGGCATTGGGTTATCGATTGCTGGTTACAAAGGTAGTAATGTAAAAGTGGAATATTGCAAACTGTCAAACTTGCTAATACCTCTTACTTTTGAAGATGGCTGGTATAGGGAGAGTGTAAATATCCAAAATAATATTTTTACAAAAATATCGTCTCAACCAGGAATTAGAATTGCTAATTTGAGTCAGATTTATTCAAAAGCTACTTGTAATTTTAATTTTTTGCAGAATAATTTCACGGATAATAATGCTACTATATTTATTGAACCATTGGAAGATGATGTGTTGCAAATAAATTTCAGTAACAATCTTATTAGCTCTAATATTCTAATTAGAAAGGATTTTTCCAACCCCTTGAATGCTGCTTTTGGTGGGCATTTCGATCAAAGAAATAGGCAGAATACTATCTCGTTTTCTCATAATTCTATTTTTAATAATGTAATGTTGTCAGGTATTACTAAAGAGGATGTGCGAGAGCTTAATTTTGGAATAAATGGAGCAGGAGAATCCTTTGAAGTATCTAATAATTATTGGGGAAATAATAAAGAAGCATCTTTAATTCATTTCTTTCAGAATGATAAATTACCTCTTATTTTACTCACTAATCCATTAGGTGCTCCATCAGAAAACACGCACGCTCATATTTGGAAAGTCCGCATTAAAACCAATGCTGAGTGGCAAGAGGTAAATAATTTTTGGGAGTTACCGAATTTTGAATCTGATGAGCTTTATTTTGAGTTGCATTATAATAGAGAGGTAACAATTCCTTCTAATTTTACTATTCCTTTTCAGTATTATGATGATGAAAAACAAAAGATTGAGAAAATCACTTTTCAAGCCAAAGATGTGCTATATTATAATAAAGTATTGACTTTTAATCTGCAGAAATTATCAAAATTAAAAGCAATGGATAATGGGGTGTTTATTTTTCCAACTGCTACCGATAATGATGGCTTTAATACGCCAAAGTTCACTTTAGGAAATTCGCGAAAAGTAATCCTCTTTCAGCAAGGACAATTGGCTAATTACTTGCAAGAAGAAAAGGAAAAAGAAGATGAAAAATTAGTTGAAATACCCTTGTTTATTCCAAAAAAAATAACACAAAAAAATAAAGAAATCTCCATTGGTTTTTTGTTTGGGGCTTCATTGTATGCTGGCGATTTAAGTGCTGATTTTAGTAATAATAGTCATTTGTATTTTGGTATGTCTGCAGCTTATATGGTTTCTGACGAACTATTTGTTACTACTGAGATAGCAACCACAAAAATAAGTGGAAAATCGGAGGGTTTTAAAAACCTTTCTTTTACTTCAGAAATAGTAGAAATAAATCTGATTGCATCCTATCAACTCAAACAATTCTCTTTGTTAGGTATCACTCCATTTGTTTTTTTAGGCACCTCTATTATACATCATCAGCCAATGGGTAATTATCAAGATTTTTCCTTTAGTTTACAAGAATTACAAACAGAAGGACAGGATGATCCATACAATTTGAATTTGATTTCCATTCCGTTTGGCTGTGGGATTCAAAGAAACATTTCTAAGAATTTTAAGATTGGAATTCAAGCTCGATTTAGAAAAGTGTTTTCCGATTATTTAGATGATGTAAGTGAAAAGTACGCTAATTATGATGATGTTTTGAGCAATCAAGGAGAGGTAGCGGCTTATTTTTCCGATCCTTCCAGAGAAGATGATAATTATGATTTCCAAAAAAACGAAACAAGAGGGAATCCTTTTGATAAAGATACTTATTCTACTATTTTGATAAGCATTAGTAAAGCCATAAAATGAGAAAAATAGCATTTGTCATATTATTTATTCTTACATCAATTATTGCATTTTCGCAATGTAGCACTTATCAGGTTTTTGTAACTAGCTATGATGTAAGTTGTAATGGCTATAATGATGGAAGTGTTATTGTTGATTCTGTTGGAGGAACAGCTCCTTATCAATATTTTTGGCAAGGACCAAATGGTTTTAATTCTAGCAATTCAAATCTTACTAATTTGTTTCCAGGAACTTACCAGCTTACAGTTGTAGATTCTAATAATTGCCAATCCATTTCAGCAATTACAGTAATAAACGAGCCGAATTTTAGCATTAATCTCAATTCAAGCAATGTGAGTTGTAATGGTTTTAGTGATGGAAGTATAACGGTAAATACAAATGGAGGTGTTGCACCATTCAATTATAGTTGGAATCCTACAAATAATAATTCTACAACTATTAATAACCTTTCTGTTGGCACTTATAATGTTGTAGTAACAGATGCAAACGGCTGTGTAAAATCAGATTCTACACTTCTTACTCAGCCCGATTCATTGCTTATTGCACTGGATTTTGTGATAAATGTAAGTTGCAATGGAGGAAATGATGGAGAGATAAAAATTCTGCCAAATGGAGGAATGGGAAGTTATTCCTATTTTTGGGTTGGACCTAACAATTATGTGAACCCTAATAACACTAAAAGAATTAGTTTTTTGTATGCTGGAACTTATACTGTTACGATTACCGACCAAAATAATTGTCAGAATAGCTTGAGTATAAATGTTGCTCAGCCATCTGTTCTTTCTCTTTCTCCTGTTATTCAAAATATAAGTTGCTTTGGCAATCAGGATGGAAGTATTAGTGTTGCTGCAAATGGTGGTGTTTCTCCTTATTTGTACTTGTGGAACACTAGCGATACTCTAAGTTCTATTGATAGTTTGCTTCAGGGAAATTACAACATAACCATTACTGATTTTAATAATTGTCAGTTGCAACAAAATTTTCAAATTTCAGAGCCAAATCCAATTACAACTACTACTTTAATATCGGATGTTTTGTGCAATACAGAAAGCAATGGGCAAATTGATGTTACAACAATAGGCGGCATATCACCTTATTATTTTAGTTGGAGCAATGGTATGACCTCAGAAGATATTAGTAATATAAATGCTGGAAATTATTCCTTAACTATTACGGATAATAATTCCTGTATTCATCAAGAATTTTACTCTGTTAGCGAACCAACCCCTATTTTATTTTCTGTTGATAGTATTACGGATGTAGAGTGTTTTGGGCAAAATAGTGGCTCTGTGTGGGTTTCATCAATTGGAGGTATTTTTCCATATACTTTTTCTTGGTCCGATTCATTATTAAATGCACCAAACAGAACTAATTTGTTAGCTGGAAATTATACCGCTTTTGTAATTGATTCTAATTTTTGCACTGATAGTTTAGCATTTACAATAAATCAATCGAGCGAAATTCAGATTTCTGCTTCTATTACACCTCACCTTTGCTATGGCGATAGTAGTGCAGGAATTACAATAGATTCTTCTTTTGGAGGTGTAGGAACGCTATCATACAATTGGAGTAATGGAATGGTGAATACTCAGCTGAATAATTTAATTGAAGATTCTTTAACATTGGTAGTTTCTGATAGTATAAATTGTAGTAAGCAATTTGATTTTCTTTTGCCGAAACCATCAGCAATAAGTATCAATTTTTCTACAACTCTAGTTTCTTGTAATGGGTTTTCTGATGGCTCTATTGTTGCGAATGTATCGGGAGGAAGTGGAGTGCATCAATATTTGTGGTCAACTAATGATACTATTTCTACTATTTCAAATTTGCCGCAAGGATATTATACGCTAAATATTTCGGATAGTAATAATTGTACCCAATTTGATAGTGTTGCAGTAGTTTCTCCTTCTGTTTTGCTTTCTGTTTTTTCTACCACTACTTTTGTAAGTTGTAATGGATTTTCTGATGGTGTTTTGGCTGTCAATTCAACAGGTGGCACTCCTCCTTATTCTTATAATTGGTCCAATGCAGGAAGTGGAAACATACAAGATTCTTTAGTTGCAGGAAGTTATATAGTTACCACTGCTGATGCAAATAATTGCACCACCACAAATTTGGCAAATATTAGTGAGCCAAACGCAATTACTGCTTTTGTGCAAACTATTGATGTTTCTTGTTTTGGTGCAAATGATGGTGAAATTCAATTGGGAATAAATGGCGGAACTCCACCTTTTTCTCATCAATGGTCCAATGGAGATTTTACGGAAGATATTATAGTTCCTGCTGGTATTTAT
>CAYVKX010000094.1:0-6942 GCA_964452095.1 uncultured Weeksellaceae bacterium | reverse complement strand
GTTGTTTACAAAAATTACTGATTGTTCCATACTTTGTTTGTTTTCCACATCAATTGGTTTGTTTTTGGCAAATTTTGCCAAATCAGCCCTTTGCAAAATAGTAGCTAAGCTCTCTAAATCCTCTTTAGCAATTCCTTTGTTTTTCAAATTTTGAAGTATATCAAAAGTGGGTAATTCCAAAGCTAAAATCTGGAATCTTTCTTCTAAATAAGTTCTTAATATTTCAGAAATCTTAGAATGATACTGCTTTAACTTTCCCTCTTGCCACAACTGCTTATCTTTTAAAATGGCTAACTCATTTAAAGCAATTATATCAGATGGAATTATAATTTTTGGTTTTGTTTTTTCAGCTATATTTTTCTTTGTAAAAACATATTTTTTCAAAAGAAAATAAATCAAGATAATTAAAATAATGCCAAGCAAAAAAGGCCAAATATCACTCCAACCATAAGGTGCCTTAATTGGTGGTTTAATATCTTTTATTTCTGCATTTTCTTCCAGTACAACTGTTTGCACATTTAAAATAAATCCTTCTGTTTTTTTGTTATTATTAAAAACAATTGGAGTAATATAATAGCTTCCACTATCCCAAGCTGTGATGGTAAACTTTTGTGAAAGCGAAATAGAATTTTCTTTTTCTGTACTGTCAATTTTACTTCTTTCAACAATTTCAATTCCAGCCGTAATAGTATCGTTAAAAGTAGGCCAAACAAAAGTTTCTTCTTTTTCAAAATCAGCAGTAATGCTTAAAGTTATTTGCTCGCCAATTTTAATGGAGTTAGTGTCCAAGCTCAAATTCTGCCCAAAAAGCAAAGTAGCAGAAAAAAAGAAAATGGGAAATAAGATTCTTTTCATTATCTTCTGTGTTCTCTTTGTTTGAAAAAATTCATTAACGGTTTTATATAAGATTCTGCTGTGTTGATGTTGATATGGTCCACTCCACAAAGCAAGAAATCTTGCTTTAATTTTTCTGTTCTTTTTTTGTATTTACTACCGAAATTCATTCTTATCTTTTTGGAAGAAGTGTCAATCCAACTACTTTTTCCGCTTTCAGCATCTAGCATTTTTATCATTCCAACATTTGGTAGAGCTTCTTCTCTTTTATCGTGAATCCGAACAGCCACAATATCATGTTTTTTGTTGGCTATTTGCAAGGGTTTTGTAAAATCATTATCTAAAAAATCAGAGAGAATAAAGCACACGCTTCTCTTTTTTATCACAGAAGAAAAATACTGCAAAGCCACCGATATATTGGTGCCAGAGTTTTCTGGCTCAAAAGCCAAAAGTTCCCGAATAATTCTTAAAATATGCGATTTTCCTTTTTTTGGCGGTATAAATTTTTCAATAATATCAGTGAAGAAAATCACACCCACTTTGTCGTTATTTTGAATGGCAGAAAAAGCTAAAACAGCAGAAAGTTCGGTGGCAATTTCTTTTTTAGTTTTTTCTTCTGTTCCAAACTTCCCTGATTTGCTAATATCAATAAGTAGTATCACAGCCATCTCTCTTTCTTCCTCAAAAATCTTTACAAAAGGATTGTTGTATCTTGCCGTTACATTCCAGTCAATTGTTCGCACATCATCTCCCGCTTGGTATTCTCTTACTTCCGAAAAAGCCATGCCCTTTCCCTTAAAGGCGGTATGGTATTCGCCAGCAAAAATATGATTGGAAAGTCCTTTGGTCTTTATCTCAATCTTTCTTACTTTTTTTAAAAGTTCTGAAGTGCTCAAGGTTGTTACTGGTTTCTAGTTTTTGGTTATTAGTTAAAAAAATGACAACTAATTTTTATTGTTACATTGTTTAATAGCTACATTAATTATCTCATTAGCACATCATCAAATTAATTACGGAATCTCTACTGCATTTAGAATGTCATTAATAATATCTTCTGAGCTGATATTCTCTGCCTCAGCTTCATAAGTTAAGCCAATTCTGTGGCGCAATACATCATGACAAAGTGCACGCACATCCTCCGGAATTACATAGCCCCTTCTCTTGATAAAAGCGAATGCTTTGCTCGCTATTGCTAGATTGATACTTGCTCTTGGAGATGCTCCAAAACTGATTAAATCTTTTAATTTTTCTAAGCCATATTTTTCTGGATTTCTTGTAGCAAATACAATATCAATTATGTATTGCTCAATTTTCTCATCCATATATACTTGCTTCACAATATTTCTAGCTTTTATAATTGCATCTTTGTTAAGCACTTTATTTACTGTTGGGAATTTTTCCGCTAAATTGTGCCGAACAATTAATTTTTCCTCTTCCTTCTGAGGATAATTAATTATTACTTTTAACATAAATCTATCCACTTGTGCCTCTGGTAAAGGATAAGTTCCCTCTTGTTCTACAGGATTTTGTGTTGCCATTACCAGAAATGGCTCTTCAAATTTGTAGGTTTCTCCACCAATGGTTACTTGCCTTTCTTGCATTGCTTCCAAAAGGGCAGATTGCACTTTGGCTGGTGCTCGGTTTATCTCATCTGCTAGAATAAAGTTAGCGAAAATAGGCCCTTTCTTCACAGAAAATTGTTCGTTTTTCGGACTGTATATTTGCGTGCCAATCAAATCAGCAGGAAGCAAATCAGGAGTAAATTGCAAACGACTGAATTTAGCATCTATGGTTTTTGATAAGGTGCTAATGGCAAGTGTTTTTGCCAATCCTGGCACACCTTCCAATAATATATGTCCATTTGATAAAAGAGCAACTAAAAGGCGTTCGCTCATTTGTTTCTGCCCAACTATTACTTTTCCTAATTCCAAAGTAAGCATATCAATAATGGCACTTTCTTTATTAATTTTTTCGTTTAACTGCTTAATGTCTGTTGTGAGTGTTTCTTCCATTTTCTTATTTTTAATTTAAGGGTGGCAAATTTACTTTTTGTTCTAATTAATTGCAAAGTGTAACGATATTTTTTTTGAAAAGTATTTGTGAAGATGAGAAAACAAAATTTAGGAGTTAGAATATAGTAGCCAGTATTTAGTAAATAGACCACAGGAAAAGATTAATGTAGCAATGTAACAATTTGGTGATTTGATGATGTGCTAATGAGATAATTAATGTAGCGATTAAACAATGTAAAAATTTAAAAAAGTAATTAGCGATAAGGGGACTAGTAAAAAATAATGAGGACTAATTAGTGTTAAATACCTACAAATTTAATATTAAAACTGTAAATTTATTTTAGGTCGGGTCAATCTTTTGTCTAAAATCTTAACACTAATATCTCACATCTAATTAGTATATCATCAAATTAGCACATTGTTCTGTTATCCTTTACCCATTCATAGTGAGTAAAAACTCCTTATTGTCTTTTGTTCTAAGGATTCTATCTTTCATAAATTCAATGGCCTCAACAGCAGTCATATCTGCTAAGTAATTTCTCAGCACCCAAATTCTTTGAATATCATCTTTATCTAAAAGTAAATCTTCTTTTCTGGTAGAGGAAGAAACTAAATCAACAGCAGGATAAATTCTTCTGTTAGATATTCTTCTATCTAATTGCAATTCCATATTTCCAGTCCCTTTAAATTCTTCAAAAATCACTTCATCCATTTTACTTCCTGTTTCGGTAAGTGCTGTAGCTAAAATGGTAAGCGAACCGCCATTTTCAATTTTTCTAGCTGCCCCAAAAAATCTTTTTGGCTTATGAAGTGCATTGGCATCTACACCACCACTCAGTACTTTTCCAGAAGCCGGCTGAACTGTATTGTAAGCCCTTGCCAATCTAGTAATAGAATCCAAAAGTATAACTACATCATGTCCGCACTCTACCATTCTTTTGGCTTTATCAAGCACAATATTCGCCACTTTTACATGCCTATCTGCTGGCTCATCAAAGGTAGAGGCGATTACTTCTGCATTCACACTTCTTTCCATATCGGTTACCTCTTCAGGTCTTTCATCAATCAGTAAAATAAGCATATAAACCTCTGGATGATTGTCAGCAATTGCATTTGCAATTTCTTTTAAGAGTACTGTTTTTCCTGTTTTTGGTTGAGAAACAATAAGTCCTCTTTGTCCTTTTCCAATAGGCGTAAAAATATCTAACATTCTAGTGGGTAAGCTATTATGTCCCTTTCCAGTTAAAGAAAATTTCTCATAAGGAAATAGGGGGGTAAGGTGCTCAAATGGCACTCTATCTCGCACTACATTTGGATCTTTTCCATTGATGGTTTCTATCTTAATAAGTGGGAAATATTTTTCCCCTTCTTTTGGAGGACGAACAGTTCCTCTTATGGTGTCTCCGGTTTTTAGTCCGAAAAGCTTTATTTGCGATTGAGATATATACACATCATCAGGTGAAGTGAGGTAATGATAATCAGAAGAACGCATAAAGCCATAGCCATCAGGCATAATTTCCAAAACGCCTTCTGCTATAATTATTCCATCAAAATCATAACTATAATTATGTCCTTTTTTCTCTTGTTTTTGGTTTGGATTATTGTGTTTTTGGTTCGGATTTTGATGTTGTTTTTTATGCTGAAAAGGTTTCTTTTGCTGATTTTCTTTTGGAGCTGGTTTTGGTTTTTCAGCAGCTACTTTTTCTTTTTCAACTTCCTTATTTTGTGTTTCGTTTTTTTCTTTTCTTGGACGAAATTTCTTAGGAACTTCCTTTTTTTCTACTTTTTTATTTTCAGTAGGTAATACCGATTGAAAATCCAAGATTTTATAAATTAAATCAGGTTTTAATAGTTTCTCGTATTTTGGGATGTTTAATTCTTTTGCAATTTCCTTTAAGTCAGAAACTTTCTTTTTGTCTAAATCTTCTTTTTTGTACATTATTTAATAAAATTGTGTTGTAATAATTAACTTTTGGTAAGCCTAAAAGTGGTAAAGTGAAAAATATGTAAAATTGTGATTGTTCTTTTGAAAAGACTTTGCAATAATACAAATAATTTTACAAACTATACTTTCAGATATAATTTTAATTATTTTTGCTGAAAATTTACCAATATGATTCAAAGACTTCAAAGTTTAATTCTTCTTTTTTCAGCTTTATTTTTGCTTATAATTGTTTTTTATTTTCCTGTGCTTCAAAGTGGCGAGAAATTTGTATTTCTAACCGAGCAACTATCTTATGCTCGCCTTTGCGTTTTTCTTTCCGTTGGGCTACTGATATTTTCTATCTTTCAGTTTAAAAACAGAAGCCGACAATTAATCATTAATCAAGTTAGTAAAGTATTTATTTCAATAGCGTTTGTTATTATTATTTTCCAGAGAGGAGAATTGAATTTCGCTATTGGTTTATTTTTATTTATCATTCCTTATTTGCTGATTATTTTGGCAAACTACTTCATTAAAAAAGATGAAAAACTAGTAAAATCTGCTGATAGAATTAGGTGAGAATTAATGTGCTGATGAGATTATTAATGTAGCAATTAAACAATGTAACAATTTTAATTAAGTAAATAGTGAAGCAGGGAATAGTAAAAAACTACTAGTTTTTGGCTAACCTATTAATCAACAACTATCTTTGTCCCTTTATGCAATCCTTCAAACTTCCATATTCTAAAACCAATCAATTCTCTAAGTTAGTAATTGATTATTTAGCTAATGATGAAAAATTAAAGCCTTTTATTTCTGATTTCCCTACTATTGAGGCTTTTGAAAATATTATTGCTGAAAAGCAAAAACATCCTGTAAATAGGGAGGTATTAGTTTCTGTTTTAAAAGAGCAAAACAAAGGGGTTAACCTCACTGCACTAAGTAGTAAAAATATTGAGTTATTACTTTCTGATGATGCTTTTTCTGTTACCACTGGGCATCAACTTTGCTTATTTACTGGGCCTTTGTATTTTATGTATAAGATTATTTCTACTATTAATCTTGCTGAAAAACTAAAAATAAAATACCCTAAAAATAACTTTGTTCCTGTCTTTTGGATGGCTACTGAGGATCATGATTTTGAGGAAATAAAAAGCATTAATTTATTCGGTAAAAAAATTATTTGGGAATCTGAGCAGGAAGGTGCTGTTGGGAAAATGAAACTTAATGGGTTTGCTAAAGTTATACAGGATCTTGAGGAACAATTAGGAGATAATGAGCATGCTAATAATTTAATTGAGCTATTTAAAAATGCTTATTCAATTTCAAATTCTCTTGTTGATGCTACTAGGTATTTGGTAAATGAGCTGTTCGGAAAGTACGGTATTGTAATCTTAGATGGTGATGATAAAAAGCTGAAAAGGGAGTTTTTGCCTTTTATAAAAAAGGATATTTTGCAAAAAGGATTTGTTAATCCTATTTCTGATTGCAGTAAGGATTTAGCCAAAGACTATAAAGCACAGGCATTTTTCCGTGATATTAATTTCTTCAAGCTATCAGAAAATAAAAGAGAGTTGATTAAGGAGAGTGTAAATGAAAGTGAGATTGATTCTAATCCTGAAAATTTCAGCCCGAATGTGCTTTTAAGACCATTTTATCAAGAAAGTATATTGCCAAACTTGGCTTATATTGGTGGTGGTGCTGAGGTGGCTTATTGGATGCAATTGAAAACTGCTTTTGCACTTGAAAATATTCCTTTTCCTATTCTTGTTTTAAGAAATTCAGCTTTAGTTATTTCTGAGAAACAAAAACAAAAGTTCTTATCTTTTGGGTTTAAGCTTGAGGACTTATTTTCTGATGAACATCAATTGCAAAAAAGGTTTGTTTTAAATCAAGCTAAAAGTTCTGTTTCCTTAGCAAGTGAAAAGTCTGATTTGGAAAAGTTGCATAAAAGTTTGCTTGCTAAAACTACTGATGTTGGTATGCAAAATAGCATCAATTCGTTTTACACCAAACAGCTCAAACAATTGGCTCAATTTGAACAAAAACTCATAAGGATAGAAAAACAAAAACATGAAAATGCTATCAGTCAAATAAGTAAAATTAAAGTGCAATTGTTTCCTCAAAACTCTTTGCAGGAACGCTTTGATAATTTTATTCCTTTCTTTATAT
>CAYVKX010000093.1:0-6997 GCA_964452095.1 uncultured Weeksellaceae bacterium | reverse complement strand
AAGAGTAGTAAACTTATTAGGAGAAGTAATCTTTATTGAAAACAAGAAGGAATTTATTGGCGAGTACAGTAAGCAATTTGACTTAGCAACTTTCCCTAAAGGAGTTTACATGCTAGAGATAGAAACTAATAGTGGAGTGGTGAACAAAAAATTAATACTGCAATAATTTTTTGAGTGACTGGGAATTAGAACCCATCCCTTAATCCCCTTCCCAAGAGGGGAGATATTAAAAGAAACTCCCAACATTGCTGTTGGGAGTTTTTTTGTTTGACATAGTTTTGTATTTTTGGAAAATAAAACAAACAAATGAAAATAAAAGAAATTACTAATTATTTGGAAAGCATTGCGCCACTTAATTATCAGGAGGATTATGATAATTCTGGCTTGATTGTTGGGAATGCAAATACAGAGGTAAATGCCGCACTTATAACGCTTGATTGTACAGAAGAAGTAGTAGATGAGGCGATTGAAAATGGATGTAATTTTATAATTACTCATCATCCGATTATTTTTTCAGGGCTAAAAAAAATAAATGGGAAAAATTATGTGGAACGCACCATTATCAAGGCAATAAAAAATGATATTGCTATTTATGCTATTCATACCAATTTGGATAATGTGCAAACGGGAGTAAGTGCCAAAATTGCTGAAAAATTGGGAGTAGAAAACCATAAAATTCTTGCTCCTAAAAAAGATTTACTAAGGAAATTGGTAGTTTATTGTCCTAAAGAAAGATCTAAAGATGTTCGGAAAGCTTTGAGTGAATCAGGTACAGGTAATATAGGGAGCTATTCAGAATGCTCTTTTACAATAGATGGAACTGGAAGGTTCAAACCAATGGAAGGAGCAAATCCTACAATTGGAATTATTGATGAGAAGATAAAAGTAAAAGAAGAAAAAATTGAGGTTATTTTTCCAAAGTATAAGGAAAATTCTATTATTTCAGCTATGAAAAATGCACATCCGTATGAGGAAGTTGCCTATCAAATTTATATTTTAGATAATATTTATGAGAATGTTGGAGCTGGAATTGTGGGAGAATTGCCTGAAAAAATGGATGCGCAAAAGTTTCTGGAAATGCTCAAAAGTAATATGCAAACCGATTGTATTCGGCATACTAAGTTGGTAAAAAATCAGATTAAAAGAGTGGCTATTTGCGGGGGGAGTGGTAGTTTCTTGCTTAAAAATGCAATTGCTGCAAAAGCAGATATTTTTATTACTGCCGATTTTAAGTATCATGAGTTTTTTGATGCAGAAAACCACATAATTATTGCTGATATTGGGCACTTTGAAAGTGAGCAATTTACAAAGGACTTAATTTATGATTTGCTTACCAAAAAATTTAGTAAATTTGCCGTCCGATTATCAAAAGTGAATACCAACCCAATAAACTACCTTAAATAAGATGGCAAAAACGGCAACAAAAACTAGCAAAAAACAGGCAAGCGTAACAGTAGAAGACAAACTAAAAGCATTATACCAACTGCAATGTGTTGATTCTGACATTGATAAAATTAGAGTAGTAAGAGGGGAGCTACCTTTAGAAATTCAGGATTTGGAAGATGATATAACAGGGCTAAACACCAGAATTGAAAAATTAAATGAGGAATTACAAACTCTGGATGACTCTTTATCTGCTTCAAGGTTGAAGAAAAAAGATGGTAAAGCACTCATTAAAAAATATGATAAGCAAATTGCTAACATCAAAAATAACAGAGAATACGAATCTTTATCAAAGGAAATTGAATTTCAAACTTTAGAAATTGAGCTTTGCGAGAAAAAAGAAAAAGAAATAAAAGCAAAGAAATTGATGAAAGATGAAGTGATTTCTGGATCAAAAGAAACGCTAAAAGATAGAAAAAAAGAGTTAAAAATTAAAAATGGTGAGCTAGAGGAAATCACCAAAGATACTGAAAAAGAAGAGAAGGGTTTGATGAAAAAATCGGACAAAGCTCAGAAAGTAATAGAGGAAAGATTACTTACCGCATACAGCAGAATTCGTACAAATGTAAGAAATGGTTTGGCGGTAGTATCGGTAGATAGAGATGCTTGTGGAGGTTGTTTTAACAAAATTCCACCGCAAAGACAATTGGATATTAGAATGCACAAAAAAGTGATTGTTTGTGAGCATTGTGGAAGAATTTTGATTGATGCAGAAATGTTTGAGAATTAAGAATTTAACAAATAGTTTACTATTTAATTGGGGTTTCATATCTTTGAAATCCCTTTTTTTTATGGTGGGCTCTATAATCCACCTTGTGCTATGAAAAAAATAATATTTTTACTTTTTCTAATTAGCAAAGTTTCCTTTGCTTCTTTTGATATGAATGAAAATATGCAAAAGGCATATCTCTCTGTTATTGATTTGAATTTCGAAAAAGGACAATCTTTTATTGCATTAGAAAAACAGCAAAACCCTACTAATGGACTCATTTATATTAATGAAAATTATCAAGATTTTTTGGAGTTAATAATAGGAGAGGATAAGCAGCTGTTCGAAAAATTATCAAAAAATAAAAACAAACGATTATCTGCAATAGAAAAATGTGATAAAACTTCTCCTTATTATTTGTACGCCAAAGCAGAGATTAATTTGCAATGGGCTTTTGCTCGGCTAAAATTTCAAGAATATTTTTTGGCTGCCTATGAAATTCAAAAAGCGTATTTTATTTTAGAAGAAAACCAAGAAAAATTTCCTGATTTTCATCTCAACAAAAAAGGTGCGGGACTTTTGCATTGCCTTATTGGTTCTATCCCGGAAAATTATCAGTGGATTGTAAATAGTATTGGTATAAGTGGTGGGATTACTCAAGGTATTGCAGAGTTGCACGAATTACTTTTACTCACTGAGCAAGATGAAAATTATAAAATTTACAATACAGAATTACTGTTTTTGATTTCTTTTTTGGAGATGAACCTGACTATTGAACAAAGTAATTTCCAAAAAACATTAGATGCAATTGGTGAAAAACACAACCAACATATTTTACTCACTTTTGCTGCTGCACGGCTTTCTTATCAGTTGGGGGAAAATGAATATTGCCTACAAGTGCTGGAAAACAGGAATACGAAAAAAAACAGCTACCCATTTTATTATTTGGATTATTTGCAAGGGATGTCTTATTTGTATAAGTTGGATTTTCAGAATGCTGAAATTTATTTCTCAAAATTTATTTCAGAATTTAAAGGAGAAAATTATATAAAATCGACTTATCAAAAATTGGCTTGGATTGCTTTTTTGCAAAATAATACCCAAAAGCAAACGACTTATTTACAGAAAGTTTTAGAAAATGGAAATACTTTTTTGGATGAGGATAAACAAGCACTAAAACAAGCAGAAAAAGGAAAAATCTCTCCTCCTATTTTGCTTAAAAGTCGCCTTTTTTATGATGGAGGTTACTACCAAAAAGCTCATAAAGAAATACTATTGTCGGATAAAAAAAATATGGAATTCTATTATCGTTTAGCTCGAATAGAATCAAAATTAAATATGGAAAGTAAAGAAATCATTACTCATTATCAAAAAGCATTTGAATTAGGAAAAAACACTACAAACTATTTTGCTCCAATGTCTGCTTTGCAAATTGCAATTGAATATGAAAAAATGGGAGAAAAACAAAAAGCAAAATCCTATTATAATAAATGTTTAAGTATGAAGGGTTTTGATTATGAGAGGGGAATCCACCAAAAAGCAAAAGCAGGATTGCAAAGAACTGCTAATTAGTAGCGCAAGCCCAAAGTAAATAGGAAATTGTGATTTGTTGAAACAATGTTAGTCGCCTCTACCAAATCGGAACTATACATAAAATGCTCATCTGTTCTTTCAGAGAAAACATAAGCAAAATCAACTATCAAATGCCCTCTATCCACTCCTAATCCAAAGGAAAAACTTTCTTTTTCAAATTCCAAATTATCTTTGTACGGACTGCCATAAATTGCATATCCAGCTCTAATTCTAAATGGTTTGTATTTCATTTCTCCACCAACTCTTATGTTAGTTGCTTTTGTGTAAGTATCGTTTATCAGATTATTCTCATCAGTAAATTTGTACGAGTCAGAATTAAATTTTGCAGAAGCATAATCAATCACCTCAATATCAGCAGTAATTAACCCTTGTTTTTTTATGTTAATCGCCACACTTCCAATGGCTTTCCAAGGCGTTCTAAGTTCGTAATCAAAATAGCCGAAAGGAGAAGATTCGTATATTGTTCCTAAAGTGTCCCTCCATTCTGCCGTAATTGCTGTGCTGTATTCATCTTCCATTTCATAAAAAGTAGGAGAGTGTAAAGCACCTCCAACTCTCACCCAATCATTTATTCTAGCAATTACGCCTAATTTTAAGTTATACCCATTTCCAGAAGTTGAAAGTTCTTCAGAATAATCAAAGGACTTTAAATGTGCTGAAGTATCTGCAAAATCACTTTCGGTATAAGTTGATTTTTCATAATAATCAATGCTAGGCATTCCAATTGTTGCTCCCAAATAAATTTTTTCTTCAAAGGATGTTCCAATAGAAAAAACATATTCTCCACTTGAGCCAGATGAACTGATTATTTTTTCTTGTTTTTTGCTTAAAGAAGAATTCAAGTTGGAAATATAATTTCCATTATCAATCGTGTCAATAGGATCAAAAAGATAGGTGTTCCAAGCTAAAAGCTCAGTAAAACTATTCAAATTATCAATGGTATTTCCCTGTGCATTAGCTACAAAATTATCAGCCATTGAACTGCTAGCATTTTCCCCACTAATATAAGTTCTATTCTTATAATTTGCTAATTTGTTGTATCCAAAAGCCAAATTGATTCTTTTCCATTGCTCATCATTTTTTGGAGAAGAAACCACATAGCCAAAATTTGAAAAATTAGCACTTAATCTTTCATCAGTATTTCTATTTCCTGCATAAAAAGAAGTGGAAATATTGTTGCCAATAGAAGGAGTAAAGGTGAGTTCACTAAACTGATAAAAAGCAATTCCTGCCGGATTGTAGCTCAGTGTAGTAAAATCAGCACCCAATGCACCATAAGCCCCAGCCATTGCTGAAAATCTTGCAGTTCCTACTATATCATTTCTAGAGTATCTTAATGCATCTATTTCGGTTTGTGCATTACTAAAATTAAAAAGCGAAACGCTTAATAAGGTAAAAATTAGCTTCTTCATTTTTCTTATTTTCTTGGGTTTGATTTTCTATTTCCAGAAGAACGGGAAGAACCAGAACTTTTATTATTTCCGCTACTTCTGTTTGACCCTCTGGTTGAACTCCCTCTAGAGTTAGATTTATAACTTCTGTTAGAATTAGATTTTGGTTGGGAGTAGTTTCTATTTGACTTAGTATTCCCTTTGTTGTAAGAGTTACTTTTAGTATTTGATCTATTACTCTTATGCGTATTTGTTTTTACTCCTTTATTAGTAGAGGGTTTTGTAGTATTTGTTTTTACTACACTTCTATTAGTGTTGGTTTTCACGCCTTTGGTGGAGTTATTTATTATCGTCCTTGTAGTGATTTTCTTATCCACTACTCTATCAAATTTGTTATAAGTAGAATTCTTATTATTGGAAGAATTTACCACCGCTTTTACTCCTCTATTAGTGTTTCCTCTTGATGACATTGACCCTCTCGGACCGTAATGAATGGAATTATTATCATAACTATTGCTGTAAGTATAAACATCATTGTAGTTATTATTGTATCCGTAATGATGATTATGCCCGTATCCGTGATGATTGTAATAACTATAATTAGGAGAATAATAGCTAGAATATCCCCAACTATAATATGGCGAATAGAAAGGATCGTAATAATTATATCCAAAATAAATACTTGTACCACAATGGTAAGGATTGTTAGAATACCAATAATAATCGGTATAAAGCCCGCCATAATATCCCACACTCCAAACAGGGCGGTGGAAGCGTCTTATCCTAGCAGAATAAGAAAAATCGTAATAATCATCAGCTTCATAGTAATCGCCATAATAATTATTTACAACACTACCATCTTCTGATGTGTCACTGACTATTTCATTATCCTCATATTCGCTATCATCAGTAGCATAATCCTCATAATCGGAAAATTCATCTTGGGTTAAATAATTTGCATCTTCATAACTTTGTGTGTAGTAAACTGTTGTACAAGAACTAAGAAAGATTGCAACTAAAACGGAAAGGAAAGAGTTTGTTTTCATGGCTTTATTTTTTAATTTGACGAAACGAAACAAAGATAGTTTAATTTATTTAATTTTGGCTTCTAAATAGTTTAACGAAAAATAATCAATAAAATTACAATTTTATAATTAAATGGCAAAAAAAATCACAACAAGAGAAGCGGATTATTCCAAATGGTATAACGATATTGTGCAACAGGCCGATTTGGCAGAGAATTCTGGAGTAAGAGGATGTATGGTTATCAAGCCTTATGGCTATGCAATTTGGGAAAAGATGCAAGCCCAGTTGGATAAAATGTTTAAAGAAACAGGACATCAGAATGCTTATTTCCCTCTTTTTATTCCAAAATCTTATTTTAGTAAAGAGGCAAGTCATGTGGATGGATTTGCAAAAGAATGTGCGGTTGTAACACATTATCGGCTAAAAAATGCAGAAGATGGAAGTGGAGTAGTCGTAGATGAAACCGCAAAATTGGAGGAAGAATTAATCATTCGCCCAACTTCTGAAACAATTATTTGGGATACTTACCGAAAGTGGATTCAATCTTATAGAGATTTACCTATTTTGGTTAACCAATGGTCAAATGTTGTGCGTTGGGAAATGCGTACACGTTTATTCATCAGAACAGCCGAGTTTCTTTGGCAAGAAGGGCATACAGCTCATTCAACAGAGGAAGAAGCAATTGACGAAACCAAAAAGATTTTAAATATTTATGCCGATTTTGCTGAAGGATTTATGGCAATGCCAGTGGAGAAAGGCACAAAATCAGAAGGGGAAAGATTTGCTGGAGCGATTGAAACCTATTGCATTGAGGCATTGATGCAAGATGGAAAAG
>CAYVKX010000092.1:0-7129 GCA_964452095.1 uncultured Weeksellaceae bacterium | reverse complement strand
ATATTAGCACCTTAAAATTAATAAGAGATAACCCTCTTAAGTTATCTTGAACCATTATTTTTTATCACAATACTATAGCTTTTTTAAGCAACATCTTCTTCTTCAAAAACTTTGCAGTAAGCGATTTTTTACTTTTTATTAAATCCTCAGGAGTGCCTTCAAAAACCACTTTTCCACCTTTATCACCTCCTTCTGGTCCTAGGTCAATTACCCAATCGGCACATTTTATAACATCCATATTATGCTCAATGCAAATAATAGAATGTCCTTTTTCAATAAGGGCATAAAAGGAGTTTAGGAGTTTGTTTATATCATGAAAATGCAAGCCAGTGGTTGGTTCATCAAAAATAAAAAGCACCTTTTCTGCTGTGTTTCCTTTTCCTAAAAAAGAGGCGAGTTTTATTCTTTGAGCTTCACCGCCACTTAAAGTATTGGATGATTGCCCTAAAGCCACATAACCCAAGCCAACTTGCTGTAATGGATTTAGTTTCTGAACTATCCTTTTTTCTTCATGTTCTTCAAAAAATAAAATAGCTTCCTCTACCGTTAATTCCAAAATGTCTGCAATATTTTTGTCATGGAATTTTACTTCCAAAATTTCATCTTTATACCTTTGTCCTTTACAATCCTCACAAAGCAAATGTACATCTGCCATAAATTGCATTTCTACCGTTATTTCTCCCTCTCCATGGCAATGCTCACATCTTCCTCCATCTACATTAAAAGAGAAAAAACCACTTTTATAATTCCTACTTTTCCCCAGTGGTTGACTTGCAAATAAATTCCGAATATCATCAAAAGCTTTTATATAAGTTACCGGATTAGAACGAGAAGATTTTCCAATAGGATTTTGGTCGATAAACTCAATCTTTTTCAAATTATCGGTATCCACCGAAATTTTATCGAAACTCCCTAATTTTTTTCCAAAAATTCCTAAATGATTGGCAAGTGCTGGATAAAGAACTTGCTTGATAAGAGAGGTTTTTCCAGAGCCACTCACGCCAGAGATTAGCGTAAGTCCGCCCATTGGGAAGTCTATATTTAGGTTTTGTAAATTATTTTGCTGTATTCCTTCTATTCGTATTTTATTTTTTAAATTTCTTCTATGTGAGGGGATATCTATTTTTAGTTTTCCACTTAGATATTTTGCAGTCAGACTTTCCTTACTTTTAGTAATATCTTTCCACTTTCCTTGATAAACTAGCTCTCCACCATTTCTGCCAGCATCAGGTCCTAAATCAATTATTTGATCAGAACTTTCCATAATTTCTTCATCATGCTCCACCACAATTACGGTATTATTTATATCCCTTAATTGATGTAAAACTTTAATTAGCTTTTGGGTGTCATTAGGGTGCAAGCCAATGCTTGGCTCATCTAAAATATACATAGATCCTACCAAACTACTACCTAGTGATGTAGCTAAATTTATCCTTTGCGATTCTCCACCAGAAAGCGTATTTGATGGTCTTGCAAGAGTAAGGTAAGAAAGTCCAACATCCGATAAAAATGTTAATCTATTTTTAATTTCTATTATTAAACGATTTGCAATTTTCTTGTCAAATTCATTTAATTTCAACTTATTAAAAAATTGCAGAGCATTTTCAATATTCATGCCAACAATTTCAGGAAAAGATTTTTTGTTGATTTTTACATATCCCGCTTGTTTTCTAAGGCGAGAACCATCACAATCTATGCATTTTGTTTTCCCTCTATATCTAGCAATTAGCACTCTGTTTTGTATTTTGTATTTATCGCTTTCTAGTTTTTTGAAAAACTGATTGATACCTTTACACTTTCCTTTTCCGTTCCACAAAACATCTAATTCATCTTTGTTTAGTTCATTGTAAGCTCTATGAATTGGAAAATCAAATTGGTTTGCTTTTAAAATAAATCTATCCTTCCATTTACTTAACTTTTCTCCTTTCCAACACCCTACCACTCCTTGATAAACCGAAAGAGTTTTGTTGGGAACTACCTTATTTTCATCAATTCCGAGCATACTTCCAAAGCCCTCACATTTTTTGCACGCTCCATAAGGATTATTAAAAGAAAACAAATGAATAGATGGTTTCTCGAACTCTATTCCATCTAATTCAAATCTATTGGAAAAAGCATAATCTTTTCCTTCAATTTCAATTATGCACTCTCCATTCCCCTCATAAAAAGCCGTTTGAATAGAATCAGAAATTCTATTTTTTGTGTCTTCAGTATTATCGGTAATTACTCTATCAATTACCACCCAAACATCCTCTTGTTTTGTCTTTATTTTTTCATCTAACAATTGCTGAATTTTATGGATTTCCCCATCAATTCTAACTCTAGAAAAACCTTGCTGTTGCAATATGGAAAGAATCCCATTTCCATTTTTATTTTTATAATTCGCTAAAATTATACATTTAGTATTTTTTGGGTATTTAAGGATAAAATCACACACATTACTTACGCTATCTTTGCTCACTATTTTCCCTGAAATAGGGGAGTAAGTTTTACCAATTCTAGCAAACAAAAGCCGTAAATAATCATTTATTTCGGTAGTAGTACCAACTGTAGATCTTGGGTTTTTTGAAATTACTTTTTGCTCAATAGCAATAGCTGGGCAAATTCCTTTTATTTCATCTACATCTGGTTTTTGCAATTTCCCTAAAAACTGCCGAGCATAAGAGGATAAACTCTCTATGTATCTTCTTTGTCCTTCTGCAAAAAGAGTGTCAAAACCCAAAGTTGATTTTCCTGAGCCAGAAACGCCAGAAATCACCACCATTTTATTTTTTGGAATACTTAGAGAGATATTTTTTAAGTTATGCAGTTTTGCTCCCTTAATAATGATGTTTTTATGTGTATCTTCTTTCAGTTTTGACATTTTGGTTTTTACAGAATTTGCAAATTTATACAATAAGATTTGTTTATTTCAAAAAGATGTACTATATTTGAACTTTAATTCAAGCAAATTTTAACTAAAAACAGCATTTATAGAAACACAATTACTTTATAAAATTTATTAACCAAAAAAAGTAATTATGTTATTAAGTAAGCTGTCCGACAGAGAGTTAGTTGCTCTTTACCTAGAAGGAAATTCCCAAAGTTTTGAGGTTTTAATCAATAAGCATAAAAATAAAATTTATGCCTTTATTTTATCTAAAATAAAAAATAGAGATCTTGCTGAAGATGTTTTTCAGGATACTTTTATTAAAGTAATTAATTCCCTACAAAAAGGAAAATATAATGAAGAAGGCAAGTTTTTGCCTTGGGTGATGAGAATTGCTCATAATTTGGTAATTGATCATTTTAGAAAAAGTAATAAAATGAGAACCATTGCTCCAACGGATGAATTTGACATCTTTGATGTTTTGAATGATGGAGAGAAAAATATTGAAGAAAACCTAGTAACCGATCAAATTCATAAAGATGTAAGAAAATTAATTGTGCATCTACCAGAGGACCAAAAAGAGGTGCTTAAAATGAGATATTATGCAGGACTTAGCTTTAAAGAAATCTCAGAATGTACGGGTGTAAGTATTAATACTGCCCTAGGGAGAATGCGATATGCACTTATTAATTTACGCAAACTTATTGATAAGCATCAAGTGGATTTGCAACTGAGTTAAAAAAAAGTAAGAACTACAAAATAATAAAAGTTGTTTTTCGTTAAATGGGTATGAAACCAATACTTTATTTATATGAAAAACAACTTTACTCTTTTAAAAGTGTTAGATCAACTTGCTTTAACCCAAGGGAATGACACGAAAAACCGTGCAATAACTGAAAAAACGCAAGGTCCTAAAAAGGAAACAATTGCAAATATAATTGCGTATGCTAAATCAGTTAGATGTCATAAAACCAAATCAATAGATAAGGTTTTATTCATGCTAAACTAAATGGTTTTGGTTAGCAAAAAGAGTCGGGCAAATTTGTCTGGCTCTTTTTATTTGGTACTTTTGAGAAATGAATAAAAAAGAAAGGACAAAATATTTTATTGAGTATTTCTCAGAAAACATGCCAAAAGCAAAAACTGAATTACATTACAAAAATGCTTTTGAGCTTACGGTTGCCGTTATTCTTTCTGCTCAATGTACCGATAAAAGAGTTAATCTAATAACGGAGAAATTATTTGAAGAAATACCAACAGTAGAGGTGATGGCAGTATCCTCAGTAGATGCAGTTTTTGATTTGATAAAATCCTGTTCTTATCCTAGAAATAAAGCCAAACATCTTTCTAAAATGGCTAAAAAAGTAATGAGTGATTTTGATGGGAAAATTCCAGGTAATTTGGAGGATTTACAAAAGTTAGCTGGAGTTGGAAGAAAAACTGCAAATGTTGTTGGTTCTGTTTATTTTGATATTCCTGCTATGCCGGTAGATACGCATGTTTTTCGTGTTTCTGCCAGAATTGGGCTAACCACAAATGCCAAAAACCCTTTGCAAGCAGAGCTGCAACTTCTTAAATTGTTTCCAAAAGACAAATTAAATTTGGCACATCATTGGTTGATTTTGCATGGTAGATATGTGTGTAAAGCCAGAAAACCCGATTGCACTTCTTGTGGAATTACTAATATCTGTAAATATTTCAATAAAAAATAGAATGTTGAAAAATAGCTGACTTTATATTTTTTTATTGCAGTAATATTTCTCTAATTTGTATAAAATCAAAATATCATGGCAAATAAAGAAAAAGATGCAAAATTAAAAGCCCTTGAAATCACATTAGGGAAATTGGAAAAATCATACGGAAAAGGAGTAGTAATGAAGTTGGGCGATAAAGTAGTGGAAAAAATAGATGCAATTCCTACAGGTTCAATGGGGTTAGATTTAGCACTCGGAATAGGCGGATATCCTAGAGGAAGAGTAATCGAAATATATGGCCCTGAATCTTCTGGAAAAACAACCCTTACTATTCATGCTATTGCTCAGGTACAAAAGCAAGGTGGTATTGCCGCTTTTATTGATGCAGAGCACGCTTTTGATTCTGATTATGCAGCTGCACTTGGAGTAGATACTGATAATTTACTTATTTCTCAGCCAGACAATGGCGAACAAGCTTTGGAAATTGCTGATCATTTAATTAGTTCAGGTGCAGTTGATTTAGTAGTAATTGATTCTGTTGCAGCACTTACTCCAAAATCTGAGATTGAAGGAGAAATGGGAGATAGTAAGATGGGATTACATGCAAGGTTGATGTCACAAGCGCTTAGAAAACTTACTGCAACTATTAGTAAAACGGGCTGCACTTGTATGTTTATTAATCAGCTAAGGATGAAAATTGGTGTGATGTTTGGTAATCCTGAAACTACAACTGGCGGGAATGCCCTTAAATTTTATGCTTCCGTTCGCTTGGATATTAGAAGAATTGGTGCTATAAAAGATGCTGAAGGAGTAATAGGAAACAGAACCAGAGTAAATGTGGTGAAAAATAAAGTTGCACCTCCTTTTAGAATGGCAGAGTTTGATATTATGTTCGGTAAGGGAATTTCTCGTTCTGGAGAAGTATTAGATATTGCTGTGGATAGCAACATTATCAACAAAAGCGGTTCTTGGTTCTCTTATAATGACACCAAACTTGGGCAAGGGCGTGATGCTGTAAAAAATATGTTAGAGGATAATCCTGAACTTTCTGAAGAAATTGAAACAAAAATTCGCGAACTATCTGCTTAATATCTTATTTTAATCAATGAGATTTCTAATACTTATTAGTTTTTTAGTGCTTTTTTCTTGTAATCAAAAAAAAGAGAAAAAACAGGTAAATCCAAAATCGGAACTAGCCTTACTTTCTGAGGATATTATTAATAATCCAAATAATGCTACTTTATTTGTAAAAAGAGCAGCATATTTTGAAGAAAAAGGAAATTTTGAAGCGGCACTGATGGACTATAAGGAATGTGTGAAATTGCAGCCCAAAAATGCCGATTTCCATTTCAAATTAGCATCTCTTTATTTTGAGATAGCAAAATTTGATAGAACAAAACCCCAATATCCTGATAAGGCATTTAATCAGGTGGAACAAGCACTTGAATTAAATCCAAATCATATTTCCTCTTTGGTTTTAAAAGGCGAATTATATCTGATAGGAAATAAAATGAAAGAAGCCATTAAGCAACTGAATATGGTGATAGAGTTGGATTATAATACTTCAAAAGCACATCTTCTCAAAGGGTATATTTATTCTTCTTTGCAAGAGGAAAAAAAAGCAATTCAATTTTTTCATAATGCAACTTCTATCAACCCTTCTTATGAAGAAGCTTATATTCAATTAGGATTGCTTCATCAGAAAAATAATGATTCTACAGCAGTATTATATTATAAAAATGTTTTGAGAATTAATCCGAAAAATAAATTAGCATTATTCAATTTAGCAAAGTTCTTTCAGGATAGTCAGAGGTGGAATGAGTCCATTCAAACTTACACCCAACTTTTACAATTTTATCCCACCTATGCTGATGGTTATTATAATATTGGTTTTGTTCATATAAAATTAGGACTCTATGATGTTGCAATAAATGATTTCGCACAAGCTATTTCTTTCAATTCTAAATTTTATGAGGCCTACTTTTCTAGAGGGCATTGCTATGAAACTCTTGGGGATATTTATCGGGCCGAGTTAGATTATAAAAAAGCAATAAATATAAATCCTGACTATCAGGATGCAAAGGATGCTTTAGCGAATTTGTATTTTAAAAATAATCAAATAAAAAAATGACAATTCAAGACCAAATAAACAATGATATTAAGGATGCAATGAAAGCTAAAAATGTAGATAAATTAGCTGCACTTAGAGCTGTAAAAGCTGCCATTATTTTAGAAGCTACAAAAGATGGAAGTGCAGCAGTTTCTGATGAAGTTTCCTTAAAGCTGATTGCGAAATTAGTAAAACAAAGAAAAGATTCTGCAGCAATTTTTATAGAGCAGAATAGGCAAGACTTAGCTGATGATGAAGTTAATCAGTTAGCGTATTTAGAACCATATTTACCTAAACAAATGGGAGAGGAGCAAGTGAGAGCAATAGTTAAAGATGTGATTGCTCAAGTTGGTGCATCATCTCCTGCTGATATGGGGAAATGCATGGGTCCCTTAATGGGTAGGCTTAACGGAAAAGCTGATGGTTCGCTTATTTCTAAATTAGTAAAAGAGGAGC
>CAYVKX010000091.1:0-7220 GCA_964452095.1 uncultured Weeksellaceae bacterium | reverse complement strand
ATATACCTTTAATCTGATAAATAAAACCATGTTTAAAACAGATATTGAATTTAAGTTACTTTCTCATAATGGGCAGATTGTATTTATTGGAAATAAGGATTTATTAGTGGAACAACAAGGTATTTTTAAAGGAACAATGTTTATTCATTTAAACAATGAAGATGTGTTATCCACAAAAGAAGAACTAACCATTGGAGTGTATAAAGATGATGTTTTGATAGAAGAAATTGAAACAAACTTTTTAGCTCCAAATAAAAATAACTAGAGTATGAAATTAAATTGGGGACATAAAATCATCTTGTCGTTTGTTTTCTTTTTTATGATAATGGGAACTCTTATTTATAAGAGTGTAAATACTGATTTTCAGTTGGTAGCTCCTAATTATTATGAGCAAGAAATAGCTTATCAGGATAAGATAGATGCAATAAATAGAGCTGTTGATTTTCCTTTAGATTTGAAGTTGGAAGGAGCTTATATTGAAATTAGTTGTAATGAGAATATAAAATCTACTAAACTCAGTTTTTATAAAAATACAGATAAAGCTCTTGATTTTCAGTTGGACTTAGAGTTGGTTGATGGAGTTCATAAAATAAACACTCAAAAGATGCAAAAAGGAAAATGGGAGATAGAGCTTTCGTTTTTGTTTGATGACAAACTTCATATTGTAAAAGAAATAATTGTATTGTGATTGAAGCTTTACTTTTAGGATTGTTTGGCTCTTTGCATTGTATTGGAATGTGTGGGCCTATTGCAGTTGCATTACCAATCCAAAAAGGTGAAAACAGATTTATTGCAGCTCTTCAATATAATTTTGGTAGGATACTAGCTTACTCTGTATTAGGGTTGTTATTTGGGTATTTTGGTAAAGGGCTACAGATAAGTGGAGTTCAACAATGGGTGTCAGTTGTTGCGGGAACACTTTTAATTATTTCTGTGTTTGCTCCCTCATTAATGAACTTGAAATCTGGAATTGTAAAACCATTGCAGTCAGTTTACAATCTTGTGAAAAAACAATTATCCTTTCTTTTTAAATCACAATCAAAATTCAGATTGTTTGGTATAGGATTTCTTAATGGATTCTTACCATGTGGATTAGTTTATATTGCTATAATTGGAGCAATTCTTTCTCCATCAGTTATTGATGCAGTTTTATTTATGACTGTATTCGGACTTGGAACATCTCCTTCATTAGCTGCACTTATTTTTGCTTCTCAATTTGTTTCTTCTGAGTTAAAACAAAAATTATCAAAAATTGTTCCGGTTTTTGTTGTAATTCTGGGTTTACTTTTCATTCTAAGAGGTTTGGGTTTGGGCATTCCGTATTTAAGCCCTCCAGATAAAGTCTTAGAGCCAGTAGAAACAGAACAGAAATGCCATTAGATTTGGGGATTTAAACAACTTTTCTTTCTTCTTTTAATCTCAGATAAATATTGTATTTTTGCAGCCCTTTTAAAAAAACAAAAAATATTTATGAAAATTACACAAAGTAAAGAAAAAGATTTAATGGCTACTTTAACTATTGAGGTAGCGGAAAAAGACTACAAAGAAGAAGTAGAAAAAACTTTAATAGATTATAGGAAAAATGCACAAATGCCAGGGTTTAGAAAAGGTAAAACCCCTATGTCTATTATTAATAAGCAATACAAAACTTCCGTAACAGTTGATAAAGTAAATACTATTATTCAGGATGAAATGTACAAATACATCACTGAAAATAAGGTAAAAGTATTGGGAAGTCCTATGCCAAAACCATCAGAAAAACCAATAGATTGGGAAAAAGATAATGACTTTTCTTTTAATTTTGAGATTGGATTGGCTCCAGATTTTGATGTGAAAATTACAAAAAAAGATAAGCTGACTTATTACAATATCAAGGCAGATGAGAAACTGCTCGACCAATATTGCAATACTATTGCCAAGCGATATGGCACAATGGGAAATATTGAAAAATCGGAAGAAGGCGACTTGGTTTTTTGTAATTTAGAGCAATTGGATTTGGATGGAAATGTAATGAAAAATGGCATAAAGAATGAAGCAACAGTTTCTATGGATTTTATTGCAGATAAGAAAATAAAAAAGCAATTTATTGACGTAAAATCTGGAGATGCTTTTAAAATAAATGTGATGAAAGCCTTCACTAATCACTCTGATTTAGCTGCAATGTTAAATGTAAAGCATGAAGCAATCCACAACTTAACATCAGAAGAGTTTCAGTTTACTGTAAAAAATATAAATAGATTAACTCCTGCCAAATTAGATAAAGAACTTTTCGATAAAGTGTATGGAGAAGGAATGGTAAAAACGATTAAAGCATTTAGAGCAAAGATAAAAGAAGAAGCTGAAATGAGTTTTGTTGGCGAAAGTGATAGGATGTTAAAAAATGATGTAGTAACCTATCTTTTAGAGAAAAATAAATTTGATATTCCAGATGATTTTTTGAAAAGATGGTTGGTGCAAACATCTGAGCAGCCAGTTACTTTAGAGCAAATTGAAAGCGAATACGATATGTATTCTAAAAGCTTAAGATGGCAGCTAATTGAGAACAATATCAATGAAAATTATGAGTTAAAGATTGAGCAAGAAGAAATAATTGCACATGCAAAATCGCTAATATCTCAGCAAATGATGCAGTACGATCAGCCATTAATGGCTGATGATAAACTTACTGAAATTGCTGATAGTATTCTGAAAAATGAGGAGGAAAGAAAGAAGATAATTGATCAAATTTATGATAAGAAAACATTAGATGTTTATAAATCAAATTTCAAACTTATAGATAAAGACATTTCTTATGATGATTTTGTTAAATTAGCATCAGAAAAATAAGAGATTGATTTAGCAATAAAATGATGCCCTAATTTGATGATTTATTCTCTCGTATCTAAATACTAACATCTAAATACTAATAAAATGGATTTCGGAAAAGATTTTAAAAAATACGCAACAAAAGATAGAGGAATTAGCAGTATAACTCTAGATAATTTCACCTCAGCTTATGGCAATTATATTTCGCCAACAATTATTGAAGAAAGGCAATTAAATGTCGCAACAATGGATGTTTTTTCTCGACTTATGATGGATCGAATCATCTTTTTAGGCGTGCCAATTAACGATTATGTAGCGAATATTATTCAAGCACAATTATTGTATTTAGATTCATTAAATCAAGATAAAGATATTCTAATTTACTTAAATACTCCTGGTGGAAGTGTGTATGCCGGACTTGGAATTTACGATACTATGCAATATATTAATTGCGATATTTCTACTATTTGTACAGGAATGGCTGCATCAATGGGTGCTGTACTTTTATGTGCTGGAGCGAAAGGAAAAAGAACTGCCCTTAAGCATTCAAGAGTGATGATTCATCAGCCAATGGGAGGTGCAAGTGGGCAAGCATCTGATATTGAAATTACTGCAAAAGAAATTCAAAAGTTGAAAAAAGAACTTTATGAAATTATTGCAAATCATTCTGGGCAAACTTACAAACAGGTGTGGAAAGATGGTGATAGAGATTATTGGATGACTGCTGAAGAAGCGCTTAAATATGGTATGATTGATGAAGTTTTGGTTAACAATAAATAATGCCAGATAAAGAAACTATAAAATGTTCATTTTGCGGAAAAGATAAGCAAGATACTAATGTGCTTATTGCGGGGATTAATGCCCATATTTGCGATTCTTGTATTGATCAAGCAATTGGAATAGTAGATGCTGAAAAATCTAGCAAAGATTCCACAGAACTTGCCGAGCATTTTCAGCTTTTAAAACCTCAAGAAATAAAAAATCATCTAGATAAACATGTGGTTGGGCAAGATGATGCGAAAAAAGTATTGGCTGTGGCTGTGTATAATCATTATAAAAGATTAATGCAACCCAAAAAGAAAGAAGAGGAAGTGGAAATTGAAAAATCAAACATTATTATGGTTGGCGAAACTGGGACTGGAAAAACCTTACTCGCTAGAACGATTGCCAAGATGTTGAATGTTCCTTTTTGCATAGCGGATGCTACCGTACTTACTGAGGCGGGCTATGTTGGGGAAGATGTAGAAAGCATACTTTCTCGTCTTTTGCAAGTGGCGGATTATGATGTAAAAGCAGCAGAAAGAGGAATTGTTTTTATTGATGAGATTGATAAAATTGCTCGCAAAAATGATAATGCTTCCATCACTAGAGATGTGAGTGGAGAAGGTGTGCAACAGGCAATGCTAAAATTATTGGAAGGTTCTGTTGTAAATGTACCACCGCAAGGAGGTAGAAAACATCCTGAACAAAAAATGATTGCAGTAAATACTGCCGATATTTTGTTTATTTGTGGGGGTGCTTTTGATGGAATTAATAGTAAAATAGGTAGCAGATTAAATACCCAATCCATTGGTTATAAAAAGAAATCGGATGAGGGTGTGGATAAAAATAACTTGTTACAATATATTGCTCCTCAAGATTTGAAAAGTTTTGGCTTAATTCCAGAGCTTATTGGTAGAATGCCAATTCTTACCTACCTAAACCCACTAGATAAAAAAGCATTAAGAGCAATACTTACTGATCCTAAAAATGCCATCATTAAGCAATATCAAAAGCTATTTGAAATGGATGAAATTACTCTTTCATTTGAAGAAAAAGCATTGGATTTGATTGTAGAAAAAGCAATTGAATACAAATTAGGAGCAAGGGGTTTGCGTTCCATTTGTGAGGCAATAATGCTAGATGCTATGTTCGAAATTCCTTCTGATGAAAATAAATCAGAAAACTTTAATATTAGCTTTGCTTATGCCCAAGAAAAATTAAAGAAAGTATCGGTAAAAAAGTTGAAAGCCGCTTAAGGAACTACTACCAAAAAACTAGTTCCATTTATAGTTACTGAGAAATCACAATTACATCCGCCCAAGCCATAATCTATTTCTCTTGTAGCATATCCATCAGGAGTAATTGCTACTTTTCCGCTTACAATTGCACATCTTTTGTTGTAAGTAATATTGTCTTTCAAACAGCCCAAATTCACATCCAAAGTGTCTGTAATTTCCACAGTAAAATCTTTACTATTTAGTCCGTTTCCTGATGCTGTACCAACTATTTTATAAATATCATCAAAAGGATATTGTGTAGTGTTTATTCCATCAGTCCAGATTCTAGTTCTGTTTGATTGCCAATCTATTCTCCCTTTATCTGTAGTAATACTAGCATCTACTTCTACATCAAAAACTATATTTCCATCCGAATTTCCGCCTAAATTAGTTACTTCTCTACTTCCTTGCACCCAATTATTATTTACATAATAATGATCGAAAGTAGTAGTGATAACAGCTAAAGAATCTCTGTAAGAAGCCGTATAAATCACAATGATTTTTCCTCTCCTTAACTTACCGTATTCATCCAAACAATTTACATCTCCAAAATCAATCACCAAAGTATCTCTATCAGAAGAATCGGCAGCCATAGATTTATAAGTTGCACAAGAGGATTTGCTCAATCCGTTATCGTTAAAACCATCTTCCGCCACTCTATTAACATCATTAAATATATTTTCTGCAAACAAATGATCTTGACTGGCTTGCGTGCTATTTTCTGAATTTTGCCCTTCAGGAATTATTAAATCTTCCTTACAAGCGTAAAGTAAAATCGTTAATATGCTAAGTGCTAAAATTGTTTTTTTACTCATGGTAAATTATTTTTTAATTGAATTCGTGATTACTTTGTAATTCATAATTTTTTGTAAAACTACTAATTTCTTTCTAAAGTGATGAAATCATAAGCGTACTTATGTTTTTCATCTGCTTTGTTTTCTAATTTAGAAATCTCTTTCCAGTCATTTCCTAATTCAGGAAAAAAGGTATCTCCTTCAAATGTATGATGCACTTTTGTGAGGTAAATTTTATCTACTAAATTTTGTTCTAATGCAATTTTGTATATCTGGCCTCCACCAATGATAAAAGGTTCGTTATCTTTATTTTCTTTAGCAATTTCTAGGGCTGATTCTACTGAATTTACAACTACACACCCTTCAGCCTTATAATCTGATTGTCTTGTGATAACAACATTTGTTCTATTTGGCAATGGTCGGTACTTTTTTGGGATAGATTCAAAGTTTTTACGCCCCATAATTACATGATGGTTAAGGGTTGTTGCTTTGAAAAAACGCATATCTTTTGGTAAGTGCCAAATAAGGTCGTTATCCTTTCCGATAACATTATTTTCCGCAACTGCTACAATTAAAGATACTTTCATCTAGCTTTTTGTAATTTTATATTTCACATTTCTATCTTCCAAATAAGAAACAACACCCTCCAAATGTTCTCCTAAATATTCTGGGGGAGAGATTCCAATTCTATTATATTTTCCATCTAAAACCAAGTTTGCAACTGCTGTACAAGTAAATCCTGTTGTGCGAGCCATGGAGATAGTTCCATCCTGATATCTATCTAGCAAATCATATCTGTAAGTTACTTCTTTCCCATCTTCAGTTCCTTTTATTATGATTCTCATCACTGTAAAATCTCTATCCCCTTTTTTCATTTCCCATTTCGGAAAAAGTAGTTTTGAAGTTACATCAATTGGTCGTATTTTCTGTCCGTTAACATCAATTTCATCATAAGAAAAGAAACCACTTTCTCTTAAAACTTTTAAGTATTCCACACAACCAGGATAACGCAATGTTTTTTCAATCATATTTGGAATATTAGGAAATGAAGTAATTATACTTCTGAGTCCATCTGAATTCCAACTTTCTAAAGTCCCAATTTCATCAAATTCGATAAGTTCTGTATCTGATAAAGCTTCTTTTACAATAAGTGAAGAATTTTGAACATATCGTGCAGGACGAATATATTCCTCAATCACATCAATAGGTGAAAATACCGCTTGATATTCGTAAGGCCATTCTCTTTTTTCAGGAAGTCCTCCAACCAAACATTCGTAATCCATTACTTTCATTGTATTGTTATGATGACCCAAAATTATATTCCCCATTCCTGGAGCTACTCCACAATCCATTACTGCAACTACTCCTTTTTCTTTTGCCAATTCATCTAGTCCTAAAGGGTCTTCAGGATAAAAAGAAATATCGACTATATTTTTTTCTGCTTCAATTACATTTTTCATCATTTGGTAACCCATAAAACCAGGGACTGCACCAATAACTAAATCATAATCAGCAATAATATTTTGTAATGTTACCTTGTCAGAAATATCTGCACAAATGGTATTGATCCCTACTAACTTAT
>CAYVKX010000090.1:0-7377 GCA_964452095.1 uncultured Weeksellaceae bacterium | reverse complement strand
GATTTGTTTCCATTTCTTAGGTTTTTTAGTGTAAACCTATTTCAGGACAAGACAGTGGGTTAAAAAATAATATGCTGATGAAAATAAAATGTAGTAATTAGATGTTAGAAGTGAGATATTAGATTTGAGATAAAAGATTAATGAGTCGATTTGATAATGTGCTGGTTTCCAAAAACTAGATGTCGTAAAAAGAAAATAAAAAAAGGGGTGGAACAAGTAAGAAAAAAACCACCCCTTTTAGTAAACTCCATTTAACAGATAAATGGAAACAAAAACTCTTTTACATTAATAATGTTGCAAACAAACCGAACAAGAGTATAACAATAAGAAATATTAAGTACGACTTTTCTTTTTCCATTGATAAGCTCACGAGTCCTGCCTGTTAAGTTTGGAGGGCGAAAGTATGTAAGCAACTCCAAGTATCATTATTAGTTTAAAAATCATATGCAATAATAACTGCTAAAAAACATAAAAAGTATCCGTAATTGTACCTAAGGGTTTTACTTAGAGATAATAACCTTAATAGTCAGAAAATCAGCAGAATAGATAGTTTTTGTGTAATATAATGCCATTATCTATTTTTTTGAAGAAGTTTGTTATTTATGGCGAATTTAGTTAGGCCAACTATGGAATTTACCCCCAATTTGAGCATCAAGTTTTTTTTATGAGTTTCAACTGTTCGTTTACTAATATGAAGTATTTCTCCAATTTCAGTATTTGTTTTTTCGGCTACTATTTGTATGAGGATGTCTTTTTCTCTTTCGGTAAGTGCTAATTTCTTGATTAGTTTGTCGTTTATTTTTATATTGTTTTGTTGTGCTTTACTAATTCGTTTGCTAATATATTTTTCATTTTTCATACATTTTTCTATGGCTTTTAGCATTTCTTTTTTCCCTAAATTTTTACTCATATAAGCATCTGCTCCAGCTTGCATTGCTTTGTTTACAATATGTTTTTCTTCATACATACTAAGTACAATTACTTTCATTTCTGGATAAAGTTTTTTTACTTTTTTAGTTAGAGCTATGCCATCCAAAATTGGCATATTTATATCAGTAATAAGTAAATCGGCTTTGTAATTATTCAGCATTTCTATTACTTCTCTGCCATTTTTACATTGAGCTAAAATTTCAATACTATCACTTTCTATAATTCCAGAAATTCCTTGCAGAAAAATTTTATGATCATCTGCAATAATTGTAGTAATTTTTTTCATTATGCTTGTTTTTTGTTGTAGTTCATCACCATATTTATTTCTGTTCCTTTCCCAATTTCAGTTTCTATTTTCATCTTTCCATTGTAAGATTTTACTCTTTGTTTTACATTAGATAGACCAATTCCTTGTTGTTGTTGTTGTTGTTGTTGGTCGAAACCAATTCCATTATCTTTTACTATTAGTAATATTTTATTGTGTTTTTCAGAAATTGTAATATCTACATTAGTAGCTTTGGCGTGTTGCAAAACGTTAATGCTCAGTTCTTGAATAATTCTAAAAATATTTTTACTTAAATCTTCATTAAGCAAATTTACTGAAAGCGGACTAGGACAATATAAATGAGCGTTGGTGCTGGTTTTAGCAAACACATTTCCTATATAACTTTCAATTGCGGCAATCAGATTCTGATTTTTGGTATTCACTGGGGCAAGATTAAAAGCCAAAGAAGCCACAAAAGTTTCTGCCATATTTAGTTTTAGTAGTTCTTTTTTAATTTCATTCCCTTTACATGCATTGTTATTGGCTAATTTTTGATGAATTTGTTTTAATTTCATCCCAATTTCAGATTGTAATAAATTGGCTATTTCTTGGGTTAAGTTTTCTTGCGATTTGCTTATTTTCTTGGCGGCTTTTTCTTTTTCTTTTAAGAGTTCTTTCTCGGCTTCTGTTGCAAGTAAATTTGTTTCTTTTGTACTTAAATCTTTTAGTAGGTGTGCTTTTCGGTTGGCATTAAAAATTAAAAATAACACTATAAGAATTGCGATAGTCAGTATAAAAATAAGAATGTTTCTTTCCTGTTGTTTATTCTGTTGGAGTTCAATAATTTTTTGGAGTTTTGTTTTTTCTTTTTCCTTTTCTTTTATAAGTAATTCTGATTCTTTCCTGGCAATAAAAATTTGGGTTTCTACATTATTCAAACTATCTTTTAGTTGATGCTCAATTTTCTTGTAATTCAGAGCATTTTTATACCATCCAAGCCCTTTGTGTGCTTTTGCCAAATTACTATAAAGCAAAGGGAGATTTTTTACAATTTTCAGCTCAGTAGCTATTGCAATTGATTTTTCAAACCAAGGGATTGCTTTCTTATATTTTTCTTGATAAGTAAGTACATTTCCTATATTATTGTAGGCGTGAATAAAATCACTTTTTTTGTTAGATTCTTTTTTTATGGCCAATGATTTTTGGTAAAAATCTAATGCTTTTAGGTACTCTTTTAAATTCAGAAAAATATTTCCTAAATTGTTGTAATTATACCCTAATGATTTGGAGTTTGATTGTTTTTTATTTATCTCAATTGCTTTGTTTACATAATAAAAAGCAGAATCGTATAAGTCTAATTTTCTGTAAAAAGTACCTATATTGTCGAGCGTTCGAGCATAATTGATGGAATCCTTCATTTCTAATTGAATTTCCAGTGCTAAAAACTGATATTTCAATCCTTTCCGCAATTCTTTTTCATGACTATAAATCCCTCCAATCATTTTATAATTCTGAGCAATAAATTTTTTATAGTTCATCATTTTTGCTAGCTTTAATGATCTGTTATAAAAGTTAATTGCCTTTTTCATGTTGCTCAAATAAAAATTGCAAAGCCCAATATGGTAAAGTGCCTCTACTCTTCCTCTTGTATAATTTTCTTCTATAGCATGTCTTAGGGATTTTTGAGCGAAAATTAAAGCAGTATCTATATCTATTTGCTTGTATTTTTTTGTTAAATCAAGCATTTCCAAAACCTTCATACTATCTTTTGCTGTAATATGATTGTCTTTAATTTCTATCTCTTTTTTTGTAAAAATTTGAGCATCACAAATTGTAGCAAACACAATTAAAAAAGATATAAAAGCTAACTTTTTCATGCTGTATTTTTATTAGAAGGAATATCAATATCAATGGTAGTTCCTTTGTCTTTTTTGCTATCAATATGCATAGTTCCATCAATAAGTTTCAACCTATCGGCACACAAAGCGAGCCCTTTATTTGAGGGTAGCTTACTGCTATTTTCTATTCCTTTACCGTTATCTTCTATTAGTAAGCTCAAATGCTCTTTGTGGGCAATAATATGTATATTTACTTCAGTAGCTTTTGCGTGATAAATTATATTATCGCACAATTCTTGTAATATTCTGTAAGTAGAAAGTTTTATATCTTCATCTAATTTGTTGAGTTCTTTTTTTGGCAGTAAATCTGCATTAAGTTTAATCTTAGTATTTTCAAATTGATGCAGTAAATAATCTTCCAAAATATTACTAAAACTGCCACCTTTAAGTGATGGTGGCGTTAAGCTGTGAGAAATAATTCTTGTCTGCTGATACACTTTTTCAATCTCTTGCACATATTCTCCTAAATGAGGGCAATCATTTTCTTTTTGCATACTGCTTAAATTAAGCCGAATGCTTGCCAAAGTTCCGCCTAATCCATCATGCAATTCTTTGGCTATTTTTTCTTTTATTCGCTCGTGTTCTTCCGTAATTTTGGTAGTGGTAATAATTGTTTCTTTTTGCAATTTTTTTTCTAATTCTACCTTTTTTTGTTGCATTTCTTTTTTGGTTATTTTCTTTATAATATCCTTTTTGTTAGATGCATTTAAGGTAAGTACAAACAGCACAAAAAGGGCTAGCAATAAAATCCCGATAAGTAATTTTTTTCTGTTCAAACTTCTTTTTTTTGCTAGATTTTCTATTTCCAAAAGTTCTTGTTCGTGTATTAAAGTTTTGGCGGCAAGTTCGGCTTGTTTTTTTTCTATTTTTATTCTTGTTTTTACATCAGCCATACTATCGTTAATATTTATATATTCTGTATAATAATTATAAGAATTTTTGTAGTTACCACTTATTTCATAAGCTTCTGAAATATTTTTATAAACAACTCCTAAGTTCCCTTTTTTATCGTATTTTAAACAGATTTCAATACATTTCTGAAAATAAACAATTGCTGAATCTGTAATTTTTTCCATTAAAAATACATAGCCAATATTATGATACGCTTCTATTGATTGGTTTGGTAAATTTAATTGAGTTCTTATTTTTAATGCTTTCCTCAAATAATAGAAAGTAGAATCTAAGTTTTTAATTCCATAATATCGAATACCCAAAGAATTATAATTATACGCTAAAGCTTTTTGTGCTTTTAGCTTTTTATTAATTTTCAAGGATTGTATAGTAAAATAGAAAGCCGAATCTTTCTCTCCCATTTTATTTTTAAAAATTCCTTTAAAATTTGCCATTAAAGCCATTTGAATAGAATCTCCTTCTGCTTTAGCTAAATTATAATTCCTTCTTACAGTTTTTAATCCATCCTCTAATTGGTTAGCATGATTTTGAATTTTTCCAATTAAGCTGAGTGCATTTTTTAATCCTTCATAATTGTTTAGTTTTTCGGCAATAGTTAATGAATTTATTCCTGCATCCATTGCTAATGTTCTTCTTCCTTTATCATAATAAACTCTACCTAGTTGAAAATGGGCATCCATTTCACCCTCTAAATAATTATATTTCTTAGATTCTTTTATGGCTTTTTTAGCAAAATAAAATGCGGAATCCAAATCATGATAAATGTATCTTTTTGTTTTATTATTCAAACTATCTACTATGTAATTATGCTCTTGTGCATTGCCAAAAAAGCACAAAAATATTGCTATAAATAAGAGGAAATTTTTCTTTTTCAAAATAGATGTTTCACAAAACAAAGATATAAATAAATTGTAGTAATATGTTAATTTGATGATGTGCTGACGGAAAGAAAATGTAGCAATTGATTAATGTAACAATGAAAAATAGTTGACAGACCATATTCTACAGAAAAGAAATGACTAGTGAAGCAGGGACTAACTACTATCAAAAAAACAGCTAATAGCTAATAGCCAAAGCCAATTAATTAACTATTTCCAATTTAGCAAATTTTAGCAAAAGCATTTTCTGCCCAATTCCTTCAAAAAAGACAGTGGCTTTTTTGTTGGCATTTTCTCCTTCAATTTTTAGTATTTTTCCTCTACCAAATCGGTTATGCTTAACCTTTATTCCGGCTTGTAGGTTTTCTAAATTACTTGGGTTGACATTTGATTTTGCAGTGCTTACTTTCTTTAGGTTATTTGGAATATTTATAGTGGGTTTTTCAGCCGATTTGGTTTTTGCAAAAATCTTGTATGGCTTTTTGCTAGCTCCTTTTTTGCTTAGTTTTATTTCGCTTTGCTGAGTAAAATTTTTATTGATTTCTTCCAAAAAACGAGAGGGTTTGCAATCAATATATTGCCCCCATTTAAAGCGGCTAAGTGCATAAGATAAAAACAGCCGTTTCTCGGCTCTTGTAATCGCTACATAAAAAAGTCGCCTTTCTTCCTCTAGCCCATCTTGGCTATCCATTGTCATCATAGAAGGGAATAAATTTTCTTCTAATCCGACCACAAATATATAAGGAAACTCCAATCCTTTTGCTGCATGAATTGTCATTAAAATTACTTTGTTGTAGTCATCTTCTTTTTCATTATCAGCATTTGTTAAAAGAGCCACATCTTGCATAAAAAGTTCCAAAGTATTTTTGCCTTTTTCTGCTTTTTCGCTAAAATCTTTTATTCCATTTAGGAGTTCTTGTAAGTTTTCAAATCGGCTTATTCCTTCTACTGTTTTATCGGAATACAATTCATGAAAAACCCCTGATGTTTTGCTTATTTGCTCTGCTAAAGTGTAAGCACCTAAGCTTTCTTTTTGCACAATATAACTATTAATGAGTGTAGCAAATTGCGATAATTTTTTGGCAGTTCCTTTATTTATTTTTACTTCATATTTTTCTAAATTACAAAGCACTTGCCAAATGCTCACCTCATTATTATTTGCTGCAATTATGAGTTTTTGAATGGTGGTAGCACCAATTCCTCTAGTTGGGTAATTGATGATTCTCTTGAGGGCTTCTTCATCATTTGGGTTGATGCACATCCTAAAATACGCCAATACATCTTTCACCTCTTTTCTGGCATAAAAGGAAAGTCCTCCATATATTTTGTAAGGAATATTTTTCTTTCTAAGAGCTTCTTCCAATGCTCTACTTTGCGCATTGGTTCTGTACAAAATGGCGAAATCATAAAAATGTGCATTTTGTTTTATAAATAATTCTTGAATGGTATTGGCTACAATTCTTCCTTCCTCATTATCGTTTAAAGTTTTGCAAACAATTGTTTTTTCACCCGCATTATTTTCAGTCCAAACTTCTTTTTCAATTTGCTTTTTGTTGTGGGTAATTAAGCTATTTGCCAGATTCACAATATTGGAAGTAGAGCGATAATTTTGCTCCAATTTATAAGTTTTAAAATCCGGATAATCCACTTTAAAATTAAGAATATTTTGGATGTTAGCCCCCCGAAAAGAATAGATGCTTTGTGCATCATCTCCAACAACACAAATATTTTCGTTAAGTGCTGCTAATTTTTTGATAATGAGGTATTGCACATGGTTGGTGTCTTGGTACTCATCCACTAAAATGTATTTGAATTTGTTTTGGTATTTATGCAAAACATCTGGAAATTCATTAAGTAAATGATAGGTATTTAAAAGCAAATCATCAAAATCCATAGCGCCCGATTTAAAACATCTTTGATTGTATTTTTGGTAAATATTTCCAAAAGCATCTCGCTTTGCAATTTTGTCTTTTTGCATTAATTCTGGTGAATTGGAATAATCTTTTGGGGTGATGAAATTATTTTTAAGTGTGGAGATTCGGTTTTGAATAATATTAGGTTTGTAATAATCTTTATCCAAACCCATTTCTTTAATGATGCTTTTTATTAAACTTTTAGAGTCGGCAGTATCGTAAATTGTAAAGTTGGAAGTGTAGTTTATTTTCTCTGCCTCAAAGCGCAACATTTTAGAAAAAACAGAGTGAAAAGTACCCATCCATAAATTGCGAGCTTCATGGCTTTCTACAATGGTTTCAATTCTGTTTCTCATTTCTTTTGCTGCCTTATTGGTAAAGGTGAGTGCTAAAATTTGGAAGGCATTAGTTCCTGATTTTATTAGGTGTGCAATTCGATAGGTAAGCACCCTAGTTTTTCCAGAACCCGGCCCTGCAATCACCATCATTGCTCCATCCAAATTAGTTACTGCAGTATGTTGCGATTGGTTAAGTTGTTTTAAATAATCAGTCATTCCTCCATTTTATAAAAAACCAAAAGT
>CAYVKX010000089.1:0-7449 GCA_964452095.1 uncultured Weeksellaceae bacterium | reverse complement strand
AATAAATCTGCATGAAAATGCAAAAGGTATTTATTTCTTAGAGATAGAAACTAATAATGGAGTGGTAAATAAGAAACTTATCTTGCAGTAAGTTTTTGAGTTACTAGTTGTTAGATACTAGTTATTATTTCTTTTCTTTCAAAACTTTTTTGTATTCTAATAATTGATTTTTAAGGGTTTGTGCAACAATAAAATCAAATTCTTTGGCTGCTGCTTCCATCTTATTTTTTGTTTCTTTTATCAGTTTTTGAAGTTGTTTTCTATCTAACTCTTCAGCTTCTGCTACCTGATTTACATTTTTTTTGTAAGGATTTAATTTTTGCACTAAAGCACTTTCTGCTCTTTTTTCAATTTGTGTGGGAGTGATGTTATTTTCTAAGTTATATGCTTTCTGAATTTTTCTTTTTCGTTTATTATCATCTAGTGCTTTTTGTATAGATTTTGTGATTTTATCGGCATACATAATTACTAATCCATTGATGTTTCTGGCGGCTCGCCCAGAGGTTTGAATAAGTGCTTTTTCCGATCGTAAGAATCCTTCTTTATCGGCATCCATTATTGCTACCAAACTTACTTCTGGTAGATCCAATCCTTCACGCAAAAGATTTACACCAATGAGTACATCAAAAATACCTTCTTTTAATCCGTTAAGAATTTCTACTCTTTCTAGTGTTGGTACATCCGAATGTATATAATTGCATTTTATATTGAATTTCCCCAAATATTTTGTGAATTCTTCAGCCATTCTTTTAGTTAAAGTGGTAACCAAAACCCTCTCATTTCTATCGATTCTAATTCTAATTTCCTCTAGCAAATCATCAATTTGATTGGCGGATGGGCGGATACTAATTTCAGGATCTAAAAGTCCAGTTGGGCGAATTAATTGTTCTGTAATAACTCCCTCACATTTTTCCATTTCATAGTCGGATGGAGTAGCGCTTACATAAATTATTTGATTGCATAAATCTTCAAATTCTCCAAATTTTAATGGACGATTATCAAGTGCTGCAGGAAGGCGAAATCCATGCTCTACTAAGGTTTCTTTTCTAGATTTATCGCCACCGAACATGGCTCTTACTTGCGGAAGAGTTACATGGCTTTCATCAATTACGGTAATAAAATCATCTGGAAAATAATCTAGCAAACAAAAAGGACGACTTCCGGTTGTTCGCCCATCAAAATATCTTGAATAATTTTCAATTCCCGAGCAATATCCTAACTCCTTTATCATTTCCAAATCAAATTCTGTGCGTTCCTTTATGCGTTTAGCTTCTGTAGATAATTGGGCTTTATTAAAATGCTCAATCTGCAAAAACATATCATCTTGTATGGTAGAAATAGCCGAATGTATTTTATCTTTTGAGGCAACAAAGATACTTGCAGGGTAGATTCTGATTTGGTCCATATTCTCAAAAACATGCCCACTTTCCGGATTTATACTCTCAATTTCTTCAATTTCATTTCCAAAAAAATGAATCCGAAAAGCAATATCGGTATAAGCAGGAAAAACATCAACCGTATCGCCTTTCACCCTAAAATTCCCTCTATTGAACTCGGCAGTTGTTCTACTATAAAGTGCACTAACCAATTTTTGTAACAAATGATTTCTGCTTATTAAATCTCCGGTATTTATCTCAATCATTCCAGCATTAAAATCCTCTGGATTTCCAATCCCATAAATACAACTTACGGAGGAAACTACTATAATGTCTTTCCTTCCAGAGATTAGTGCAGAAGTAGTATTCAACCTTAATTTTTCTATTTCCTTATTTATTGAAAGGTCCTTCTCAATATAAGTTCCTGTGCTTGGAATGTATGCTTCTGGCTGATAATAATCATAGTAAGAAACAAAATATTCTACCGCATTATTTGGGAAAAATTGCTTGAATTCGCTATAGAGTTGTGCTGCTAAAGTTTTGTTGTGACTAAGTACCAGAGTAGGACGATTTATTTCTTTAATTACATTGGCTATGGTGAAGGTTTTTCCAGAACCAGTTACGCCAAGTAAGGTTTGGAATTTCTCCAAATCCATCAATCCATTTGTTAATTGATTAATGGCTTGTGGCTGGTCGCCAGTAGGAGAGAAATTGGAAACTAACTCAAAATTCATGAGTTAATGCTGAGCAATTATTTTTAATTTTTCTTTTAATTCTACTACTTGATTTTGAGTGGAATCAATCTTTTTTTGCACTTCTTTTATTATGGAATCGTTACTTTTACTATTACCGAAAAAACTAAGATTATTTTCGTACTGATTAATTGTTTCTAACGCATCATCAATCTTTGTTTTGATGAATTCTTTTTCTTTATTCAACAAAGATTCATTCCCGTTAATTGCCGTAATTTTATTCTTGAATTTTTCTTTTGAGATTTCTTGTTTTTCTAATTTGACAGCATCATAATGCTTGTTCATTAATTTTTCAAACTCCTTTTCAATTGCTTGTTTTTTGAAAGGAACCTGCCCAGATACTTTCCATTTTTTAGTAAATTCTCCTAAAGTTTTAAAATCTGCTCTTCCATCTTCAGAAGGGCTAAATTCTTTCACTTCTTTTAGTAGATTTTTCTTGGTTTTAAGATTGTTTTCTTTTGCATTATCCAAATCATTAAAATGATTTTTTCTTGTATTAAAAAAAGTATCGCAAGCAGTTCTGAATCTTTTCCAAAGTTTATCAGAAATATGCTTTGGCATAAAACCAGAGCCTTTCCAATCTTTTTGTAATTTTATCAATTTCTGAGAGGTTTCTTTCCAATCTGTGCTATCTTTTAATGCTTCCGCTTTTTCGCAAATAGCTGTTTTTGCAGCAATTACTTTAGCAGTATTTTGTTTTTTGTTTTTGTAAAAATCATTTTTTGCATTATAAAAATTATTAAGGCAAGAACGCAAAGTTTTCCAAGCTACAGAATTTTCTTTTTTCCCTAACCTACCAATTACCTTCCACCTTTCTTCTAGTTCTTTGCATTGCACAATCAAATTCTGCCATCCTTGATGTGAAACTGCTCCTTTTGTAGCCAACTCATCAATTGCTTTACAAATGCTATCTTTTTGTTCTAATTTTTTGTCATTACTATCTTTTTTCTGTAAGAAATAATCATTTCTTTTTTTGTGAATTATTTTTGTAGTAATCTGGAATCTGTCCCAAATTTCATCTCTTTTTTCTCTATCAACAGGACCGATATTTTTCCAATGTTCGTGTAATTCTTGCAATTTTTCATGCATTGTGTTTAATGATTTCTCATTTAGCAATGCCTCTGCTTTTTTACAAATGCTAATTTTTTCTTCTAGGTTTCTTTTAAAATCTAAGTCTCTTAACTCTCTATTTATTTTTATAAAATCGTAAAAAAGTTCTACATGATGATGATAGGATTGCCACAAATTATTGCTTTCCGAAAGAGGAATATGTCCAGTGCTTCTCCACTTGTTTTGCAATGTTCTAAATTTTTCAAAAGTAGTTTTGATGGATTCCTCTTCTTTTGCCAAAGCATCAATATCTTTAATTATTTGCTGTTTTATCAAAAGATTTTCTTGCTCGTTTTTATTTTTTTCTTTTCTACAAGCAGATTTTACTCTTTTATATTGACTGTAGTTTTTTCTGAATTTAATCTCTAAAGGATGTAAAGTGGTTCTTTCTGTTTCCCCTTCCCCTTCTATTTGTTCTGAGGATTCCTCTTTTTGAATTTGTTTTAATTTTTGGTAAAAAACAGAACGCAATCCCTCTACTTTTTTGCTTATTGATAAAGGGTTTTCATTTGAAGAGAGTTCCTGCATTTTTTTAATTAATTCTTCTATAGATAAATTTGCAATAGTACCCTCTTGCTCAATATTACCTTCACTTTCTGTTACGGAATCATCTGCAATAATCTCATTCTTAGTGTTAAGATTTTCTGTTTCTTCTTGTTTTTTTGTTTCTTCAGTCATTAGTTTTTGTTTGGGTTTACAAATTTACAATTTTAATTCCATATTTTCCAACTTTCTTCTGCTTGTAAATAAAGCATTTTTTTTCCGTTTAAAATTTCTGCTCCTTTTGCTTTTCCGTATTTCAAGAATTTCGTTTCTTCAGGATTATATACTAAATCGAAAAGTAAATGTTTCGTATTAAGTGCATTATAAGGGATTTGTGGAAACAATTCTGTTTTTGGGTGCATACCAATTGGGGTAGTATTGATAACAATTTCTGTTTTTTCAATTATCTTTTCTGTCAAATTATGATAATCAAATAAGCTTCCTCTACTAACGGTTTTATGTTCAATATTCAACTTGTTTAATGCAAATTTTACTGCTTTTGCAGCCCCTCCATTTCCTAAAACAAGTGCAGTTTTTCTACCCTCTAAAATCGATATAATACTCTTAGAAAATCCTAACCAATCGGTATTATGTCCTATTGTTTTTCTATCAATAAATTGAATGGTATTTACTGCACCTATATCTTTTGCATCATCAGTTAATTCATCTAAAAACGGAATAATACTTTCTTTATAAGGAATAGTAACATTAAGCCCTGAAAAGTTATTTTTTGTAATTAACCTTGGAAACTCAGTAATATCATCTAATTCAAAATTATTATACACAGCATCAGATATTCCTTCTTTAAAAAACTTTTCAGAAAAGTACTGAGATGAAAAGGAATGTGCTAAACTTTTACCTAAGAGTCCAAAAGTTTTCATTTTGTTTCTTTAGGGGATATATCTTCCAAGCCCCAAACAATTAAAATTCCGAAAAAAATTAAGGCAAAAGCAATTAGTGTTTCTGGCTGCTTAATTTCTGGAAAATACCAGTGGTAAGCCAATACTTTTTCCTTTCCATCAATCATCAAACTTTCTGCTATTTCTTTCCATGGCCAGATGATATTTAAAGAACCTAAAATAAAGCCAGTTAAAAGGGCAAGTGTAGCGTCTTTGTAATGTTTTAATACCCAAGCTAAAGCATGAGAAAAACTCATTAACCCAAATGCTGATCCAATAAAAAATACAGTTAATAACAAATAATTTAATTCGGTAATTGCTTTTACCATTAGCAATTCATAATTTCCCATCAAAATCAAAATAAAAGAACCCGAAAGCCCTGGAAGCATCATTCCGCTAATACCAATTATTCCACACAAAAACACAAAAAATAGATTGCTATTTTCAGTTGCTGGCGTTATAAATGAAAGTGAAACTGCAATACAAGTTCCTGTAATTATAGCAATAATACTTAGCAAATTCCATTTAGTAACTCTTTTGCCAACAAAATAAACTGAAGCAATAATTAGCCCGAAAAAGAATGCCCAAATAAGAATTGGGTGCTGAGAAAAAAGAAATTTGAACAAACTTGCAATACTAAAAACACTAGCAATACTTCCTCCAAATATTGCTAATAAAAAATAAAGATTAGTATGCTGTATAAAACCTTTTACATCTAGTGATAGAAAGAGTTTTAATGCCTTTAAATCAAATGATTTTAGAGAGTTGATTAATTCCTCATAAATCTCAGTTATAAGTGCTATTGTACCTCCAGAAACTCCAGGGATTACATTCGCAATTCCCATTGCCATTCCTTTCAAAAATAGAATAAAATAATGTCGCATTTAGTTATAAAAAAAGATTAAAAGTATCTCCTCTTAGCCCTAGGCGTAAGCACTCCAAAGGAATTACTCCATCAGGAGCAATATTTCCTAAATTTACATTTGCACCAAACTTTTCAATAAACCAGATTTGCTGATCTTTTTTAGGAGCCTCCCAAAGTATATCCTCAGTAGGAATAGTTTGAGTGATTTCATCAATTAATTCTGATTTTATTCCACCATCTCCATCACAAATTCCAACATTCCCACCTTCTCTTGCTTCAGCAATAACTTTCCAGCTTCCTGCCAAAAGTTCATTTTGCATCCATTTTAGCCAATTCTCACTACTAATTTCTACACTGGCATCTTTACTTCCTACTTCACTTATTACTTTAAAATCCTTTGCAAAATCAGTAATTATCTCACATTTTTTATCATGATTCATACTCATTGAACCATTAGAAATTTCAACCATTTCTAAGCCAATTTTATTTAGGTGTTTTTTGTAATTATCCAATTGATTTCTAATTGCAAAAGCTTCAAAAAGAGTCCCTCCTGCATAAACCATCATTTCATTTTCTTGGTATAATTTTACCTTTTCAGCAACATTTGGAGTAATGATACTTGTTCCGAAACCAAGTTTTATAATGTCAGTATGCTCAGTATTTGAAGCTAAAAAATTCTCAGCTTGCCTGATACTAAGTCCCTTGTCCATCATCATTGTAAGTCCGTTTCCCCTAGGTTTTAAGGTTCTAGTTGGGAGTTGATTTAAAAATTCTTTCATCTTGTAAATATTAAAAAACAAAGATAGTAATCCTACGCATAAGAAAAATTTAATTATGTAGTTTTGTTGCTTTAAAATTTTAATAAATGACATTAATTAAATCAATTTCAGGAATTAGAGGAACTATTGGAGGGTCAGTTGGAGATGCGCTTACTCCTTTGGATATTGTGCGTTTTACGGCTTCTTACGCGTCTTTTATCAGAAAACAAGCAAGTAGTTCTAATACAATAATTATTGGGCGTGATGCTCGTATTTCTGGAGAGATGGTTAGTAATATTGTTTTGGGAACTTTAATTGGTTGTGGTTTTGATGTGTTGGATGTAGGACTTTCTACTACTCCAACTATTGAGGTTGCTGTTCAGATAGAAAAATCAGCAGGAGGAATAATCCTTACTGCTAGTCATAATCCTAAACAATGGAATGCATTAAAACTTTTGAATGATAAAGGAGAGTTTTTATCTGCAAAAGATGGAGAACAGATTTTAGAACTAGCAGAAAATGATGCTTTTTCCTTTTCAGAAGTAGATGAATTAGGAAAATACATTTTTGATGATAGCTTTAATGATAAACATATTGAGGAAGTTTTAAACTTAAGTTTAGTAGATGTTGATTTAGTAAAATCAGCAGGATTTAAAGTTGTTGTTGATGCAGTGAATTCAACTGGTGGTTTTATGATTCCAAGATTATTAGAAAAAATGGGAGTGGAGTGTGTGAAATTATATTGTGAGCCAAACGGACAATTTCCTCATAACCCAGAGCCTTTACCCGAAAATTTAAAAGAAATCTCGAAATTAGTAGTTGAAGAAAAAGCAGATTTTGGAATTGTTGTTGATCCAGATGTGGATAGATTGGCTATGGTTTGTGAAGATGGAAGTATGTTTGGAGAGGAATATACTCTTGTTGCAGTTGCTGATTATGTTTTGAGTAAAACTCCAGGAAATACAGTCTCTAATCTTTCATCTACAAGAGCTTTAAGAGATGTTACGAATAATCATAAAGGAAGTTATGAGGCTTCAGCAGTTGGAGAAGTGAATGTGGTAGATAAAATGAAAGCTACAAATGCAGTAATTGGAGGAGAAGGAAATGGTGGGGTAATTTACCCTGAAATGCACTATGGTAGAGATG
>CAYVKX010000088.1:0-7581 GCA_964452095.1 uncultured Weeksellaceae bacterium | reverse complement strand
CCTCCAGTCCCTCTATTATCTACACAAGCCACAATATATCCTTTTTGAGCAAGCATCTGATACCAGTAATAATTTGTCCAACCGAAAGAATTAGTTACTTGTTGTGAGCCAGGGCCTCCATACAAAAACATATAAAGAGGATATTCCTTGTTTTTGTCAAAATTTGGTGGTTTAATCATCCAAGCATTCAATTCAGCATCTTCAGTTTTTATTGTGAAAAATTCTTTTTCTGAAAGATTAAAGTCTTCCATTTTAGTTTCAAATTCAGCATTATCTTCTAAAACTTTAAGTTGATTTCCGTCAGCCTTATGAAGTGTGAATTTTGGAGCTGAATTGGCAGTTGATACTGAATTCATGTAATATTTTAAACCTTTACTGAATGAGGCAGAGTTTGTTCCTGTTTCAGTTGATAGTTTTATTTTTTTATCAGTTTCTAAATTCTGAACAAAAAGTGAACGGTTAATTGAGCCATCTTCAGTTGATGTGTAGAAGATTTCCATTTTATCAGAATCAATTCCATGAAAAGAAGTTACTTCCCAATCTCCTGTTGTGATTTGAATTTCTCCACCTTCAAAATCTCTTAAATAAATATGGTTGAATCCATCTTTTTCTGATGTCCAAATGAAGTTTCCTTCAGGTAGAAAAGTAAGGTTATCGTGTATATCAATGTAGTATTTATCTTTTTCTGTAAACAGTACTTTATTCGTTCCGTCATTTGCATTTGCAACTATGAAATCTAGTTCATTTTGATGACGATTCATTCCATAAATCACTAATTCATCAGAATTGTTTGTCCATTTGATTCTAGGGAAGTATTCGTAATCTTTTTCAGTGTAAATAAAAGTGCTTTTCTCTTCCTTTAAATTATAAGTGTAGATTTTTACCACTGAATTGTCTTCCCCAGCTTTTGGGTATTTAAAAACTTCTTGAGTAGGGTATAAGCCTCCTTTAAATAAGTCCATTGAAAACTCTTTTACATTGCTTTCGTCAAATTTATAATAAGCTAAATAATCTCCATTTTCTGACCATTCAAATGAACGAACTAAAGCAAATTCTTCTTCATACACCCAATCAGAAGCGCCATTTATGATGTGGTTCTTTTTCCCATCAGTTGTAACTTGAGTAATCTTTTCACTTCTGATGTTTTTTATAAAGAGATTGTTCTCAAAAACATAGGCAACTTTATCACCTTTTGGAGAAAATGTAGGGTACATTACTTTGTCATCAGATAATTTTTTGAGTTTATCAGTAAAAATATTGTAGATATAATAAACTGATTTGGAGGAATGACGATAAATTTTCTCAGTTTCAGTTTCCAGTAAAAGTTGTTTTTCATCATCTGAGAAAGTGTAGCCATTAACTCTAGGAATTTCAAACTCACTTGATGAAAAAAGAGTTCGCACTTTTTTACCATCTTTAAACTTATGTTTAAGAATTTCTTGTCCTTCATCAGTTCTTTCCATAGTAGAATAATGCTCGCCATCATTCATAGAGTTAAATCCTCCAATATAAGATGGATAGAATGTGTAATTCTGCCACAAATCCTCAAGAGTAATATCTCTTTTTTGAGCAAAAGTTGGGGTGATAAACAGAATTGCTAGTAAAAGTGTTAGTAATTTTTTCATTTTGAATTGTAAGTTTAAATTAGCAGTGGCGAATTTAATTAAATTTGTGATGTGGAATACAAGAAAATAAATTTTGAGGATTTAGCATTTTTTAGAAGTGTAATTGATAAAAAATTTATGTTTACTGATGAAGAAAAATTACTAGAATATAGTCGTGATGAAACGGAAGATTTATCTTTTCCTCCTGATGTAGTTTTAAAACCTAAAACAGCTTCAGAAATTTCAGAAATCTTAAAGTATTGTAATGAGAAGAAAATTGCTGTAACGCCTTGTGGTGCTCGTACTGGGCTAAGTGGAGGTAGTTTACCTATATTTGGTGGAGTTGCTTTAAGTACAGAAAGGTTAAATTCAATTATTGAAATTGATGAAAGAAATTTACAAGCAACTGTTGAGCCAGGAGTTATCAACCAAGTTTTTAAAGATGCAGTAGAAGAAAAAGGTTTGTTTTATCCTCCTGACCCTGCAAGCAAAGGAAGCTGTTTTTTAGGCGGGAATCTAGCTGAAAATTCTGGAGGACCAAAAGCACTTAAATATGGAGTTACTAAAGATTATGTGTTGAATTTAGAGGTTGTATTGCCTACTGGAGAAATTATTTGGACTGGAGCAAATGTGCTAAAAAATTCTACTGGTTATAATCTCACTCAACTTATGATTGGAAGTGAGGGGACGCTTGGAATTATTACTAAAATTGTTTTCAAACTTATTCCATTGCCAACAAAAGATATTACAATGCTTGTGCCATTTTCTTCAGCTGAAAAAGCTTGTAAGGCAGTGTCAGCAGTTTTTAGAGCAGGGATTACTCCATCAGCAATGGAATTTATTGAAAGAGATGCGATAGATTGGACTCTTAAGTTTTCAGATATTGAGATGCAAATCCCTGACAATGTTCAAGCTCACCTATTAGTAGAAGTTGATGGGAATGATTTGGATTTACTTTATAAGGATTGTGAGAAAACTGCTGAAGTTATGGAGCAATTTGATTGTGGAGAGATACTACTTGCTGATAGTGAAATTCAGAAAGAGCAACTTTGGAAATTAAGAAGAGCTATAGGAGAGGCGGTAAAAGCAAATTCTATTTATAAGGAGGAAGATACTGTAGTCCCAAGAGCAGAATTAGCAAAACTCTTAATTGGAGTAAAAGAGATTGGAACAAAATATGGTTTCAAATCAGTTTGCTATGGACATGCAGGAGATGGGAATTTGCATGTAAATATTATAAAAGGGGATATGTCTGATTCTGATTGGGACAATAAACTTACATTGGGTATCCGTGAGATTTTTGAACTTACTAAAAGTTTAGGAGGAACAATTAGCGGAGAGCACGGGATCGGATTAGTTCAAAAAGAATATATGGATATTGTTCTTTCAGCTAAAAATATAGAACTTCAAAAAGGAATAAAAAAACTATTTGATCCTAATTTAATTTTAAATCCTGGGAAAATATTTAACTAAACTCTTCAATTGGAGCACAAGAACAATGCAAATTTCTATCGCCATAAGCATCATCTACTCTACGCACTGATGGCCAAAATTTATTCTTTTTTACATAAGGTAAAGGGAAAACTGCTTTTTCTTTTGAATAGTTATATTGCCAATCATCAGTAATACAAAATATAGTATGAGGAGCATTTTTTAACACACTTTCTGCAACTAATATTTTATTTTCAACCACCTCATCAATTTCTTTTTTAATAGCAATCATGGCATCACAAAAACGATTCAATTCTGCTAAACTTTCGCTTTCTGTTGGTTCAATCATTAAAGTTCCGGCAACAGGAAAAGAAACCGTAGGCGCATGAAAACCATAGTCCATCAATCGTTTGGCAACATCTACAACCTCTATCCCATCTTTTTTAAACTCCCGGAAATCGACAATCATTTCATGGGCTACATTTCCATTTTTCCCTGAGTACAAAATAGAATAATGTTTTTCTAATTTAGCTTTAATATAGTTAGCATTTAAAATAGCCAATTCAGTAGATTTTTTCAATCCATCATTACCTAACATCTTAATATAAGCGTAAGAAATTGCAAGCACCAAGGCAGAGCCCCAAGGGGCTGCCGAAATGGCTGGAATTGCCTTTTCTCCTCCTGTGGCTACAATAGGATTGGAAGGTAAAAATGACTTTAAATGCTCCACCACTCCAATTGGACCAACTCCAGGACCGCCACCACCATGTGGAATTGCAAATGTTTTGTGCAAATTCAAATGACATACATCTGCCCCCACTTTTGCAGGATTTGTAAATCCAACTTGTGCATTCATATTCGCTCCATCCAAATATACTTGCCCTCCATTTTGATGAATAATATCGGTTACTTCCATAATAGTTTCTTCAAACACTCCATGTGTGGAAGGGTAAGTTACCATCAATGCCGCCAGATTTTCTTTATATTCTTGTGCTTTTTCTTTTAATGCCTCTACATCAATATTTCCATTTTCATCACAAGGAGTTACTATTACTTTCATTCCTGCCATTACAGCTGATGCAGGATTAGTTCCATGTGCTGAAGAAGGAATTAAGCAAATATTTCTATGCCCCTGCTCCCTACTTTTATGGTATGCACGAATTACCATAAGTCCTGCAAATTCGCCTTGAGCGCCAGAATTTGGCTGCAAACTCATAGCATCAAAACCAGTGATTTCGCAAAGCATTTCTTCCAATTCGTGAAACATAATATGATAGCCCCTTGCCTGATGTGATGGGGCGAAAGGATGCAGATTTCCAAACTCAGCCCAGCTTAGTGGAAAAAGCTCAGATGCGGCATTTAATTTCATAGTGCAAGAGCCAAGTGGAATCATGGAATGTGTAAGTGACAAATCTTTATTTTCCAAACTTTTTATATAGCGCATCATCTCAGTTTCTGAGTGATAAGAATTAAAAACATCATGCTCTAAAAAGGCGGAAGTTCTATATAATTGCTCGGGAATTCTTGCCTCCGCTTTTGTGTAATCGCCACTTAAAACCTCAGCAATTAAATTATCAGATGCAGCATGATTACAACTTTTAGCAAATACTTTTAATACATCATTAATGTTAGACAAATCATCTTTCTCATCAATACTTATTGAAAGGGTTTTTTCATCTATATAATTAAAGTTCATTTTTGCATCCTCAGAAAAGGTACGGATATTTTCCATGGAAACATTTCCAATAGACATATGAAGCGTATCAAAATAAGTTTTGTTGAGTTGCTGATAACCCAGTTGCGTGAGCCCTTGCTCCAAAGTTGCAGTGAGAGAATGTATATTTTTACTGATATTTCTAAGACCCTTTTTTCCGTGATAAACGCCATACATCCCAGCCATTACGACAAGCAAAACTTGGGAGGTACAAATATTGGAAGTTGCCTTTTCTCTTTTGATGTGTTGCTCTCTGGTTTGTAATGCCATTCTAAGCGCCCTGTTTCCGTCTGCATCTTTACTTACCCCAATTATTCTTCCTGGAATGTTTCTTTTATGTTTTTCAGAAGTAGCAAGATAGGCAGCATGCGGACCGCCATATCCCATTGGGATTCCAAACCTTTGAGATGTGCCAATTACCACATCTGCACCCCATTCCCCTGGGGGGGTGAGCATTGTTAAGCTGAGTAAATCAGCTGCTACTGCAACCGAGATTTCTTTTGCTTTTGCTGATTTTACAAGCTGAGAATAATCCAAAACTTCCCCATATTTGGCAGGATATTGCAATAAAACACCAAAATAATCTTCATCCAAATTAATAGTTGAATGAGAGGAAACTTCCAACTCAATTCCTAATGGTTCGGCTCTAGTTTCTAATAACGCAATGGTTTGCGGATAGCAAAGTTCGGATACAAAAAACTTTAAAACTTCTTGCTTTTTCTGGGCTCTGCTTCTAGAATTAAAAAGCATAATCATTGCCTCAGCTGCTGCTGTCGCTTCATCTAACAAAGAGGCATTGGCAATTTCCATAGCCGTTAAATCACATACCATAGTTTGAAAATTTAGTAGCGCTTCCAATCTTCCTTGAGAAATTTCTGCTTGATAAGGCGTATAGGCAGTGTACCACCCTGGGTTTTCCAAGATATTTCTTTGAATAACCCCAGGTAAAATGGTATTGAAATATCCCATACCAATATAAGAACGATAATTTTTATTCTTTTTTGCCAATTTTTTTATATGCTCATTATATCGGCTTTCAGTCATTGCCTTAGGCAAGTTCAAATCACTTTCTAACCTTATATTTTCAGGGATAGTATCTGCAATAAGCTTCTCCATAGAATCATAAGAAATAGCCGAAAGCATTTCTTTTATTTCTGTATTTCTAGGGCCAATATGTCTATCAACAAAAGTATATTTTGACATAGATAAATTTTTTTGTGCAAAATTACACATTGCAGAATAATAAGTATCGCTTTGCTAAAGAAAAAAGAATATAGTTTTTTCTATCTTTGAGCTGTGAAATCAATCATTCGTTTTTTTGTTTTTAGCAATATTTTTGTTGCTTTTTGTGTCTTAGCTCTTGTATTAAGTTCAGAAGTTCTACTGGGTGCAGCAAACTATAAAATCTCACAATTTGTATTCTTTGCAACTCTTTTTGCTTATACTTTTCAGAGGATAATTCGTCTAAGTAAAAATGAAACCCACATCAGAAAAGAGTGGTTGGAACACAATAAAACTGCTGTGTATTTAATAATGATAATTGGAGGTGCAATGAGTTTGTATCGTTTTTTTAATTTTCAAATTAATACGCAAATTGCAATAATTTTATCAGGAATAATTTCTGTTTTATATCCTTTTGGGTTAAGGAAAATTCCATTTACTAAAATATTTAGTATTGCAATTGTTTGGACAATTAGCACTATGCTTTTGTTGATTTTGGAGAATAATGTATTATTAAATCCAAGCGTGATTTTGCATTTAATTTCAAGATTTTTATTTGTACTCGCAATTACTATACCTTTTGATATTAGAGACTTGAAATTTGACAACCAGAAACTAAAAACGATTCCTATTGTTTTGGGTATAGAAAAATCTAAAATTTTAGCAATCAGTTTCTTGCTGCTTGCTTTTTGGGTTTATTCTTATTTGTTTGTAGCAGAAACGCTTTCTTTACCTCATTTAATTGCAATACTTATATCCTTTTTTATTGCTTCAATTTTAATAATAAAATCAACTCAAAATAAAAGAGAAATATATTTTTCTTGTTGGGTAGAAAGTTTGAGTATTTTCTTTTATCTATTTTTGACGCTCTCATCTTTGATGTTTTAAATCATATTGCTTACATTTACGGCATCAAAAAAATAAAAAAATGTCAAAAGAAACAACATCCGTTCACTACATAAATTACCTTGAATTAGATAAGGTGCTAAATGCTCAACATCCTATAAGCATTCATGAAGGGGAGGAAGCACATGAGGAAATGCTTTTTATCATCATTCATCAGACTTACGAGCTATGGTTTAAGCAAATAATACATGAAGTAAACTCTGCTATGGAACTTTTTAAAGCAGATAAAATTGATGAGTCATCAGTTGGAGTAGTAGTAAGTAGAATGGAAAGAGTAATTAAAATCCTTGGAGTTCTAGTAAAACAATTAGACATATTGGAAACTATGACTTCTTTAGATTTCTTAGATTTCCGTCATCATCTTTCTCCTGCCTCAGGTTTTCAGTCGCACCAATTCCGTAAATTGGAAGTTATGTTGGGCTTAAAAATTAAGAAAAGACATGCTTTTGGTGGTTGCCCATATCATTCGCAATTTGAAGGGGAAAAGAAAGATGAAATTTTAGAATTAGAAGAAAATACTTCTTTATTCACTTTAGTAGAAAGTTGGTTGGAACGAATTCCGTTCTTAGAAATGGAAGGTTTTGATTTTACTCAAAAATATGAAGGAGCGGTAAATGAAATGTTGGAAAAAGAGATTTCTACTATTAAAGCTGCAAACTTGACAGATGATGATAGAGAGATTAGAATCAGAATGATTGAAGAAAA
>CAYVKX010000087.1:0-7618 GCA_964452095.1 uncultured Weeksellaceae bacterium | reverse complement strand
CCATGGACCGCTGCAACGGCTTCCGCGGCATCGGCGCTCAACTGGTCGTCCTGGCGGCGGGCCCGGGCCAGATGTAGGGACCAGAGCTTATCGATCGAGACGAGTATAGTTACAGCGATTGCTGCAAGGCCTAGGACACCCCCCACGACGTCCAAGAAGGCGGCAAGCCCCATTGACCTCACGCCGGCTTGAAATCCCTTCGGGATTTCAACCAGGGATCCTGGAAGGGTTTTGTCTGCGGCTATTACCTCCAATGAAAGACCGGTCGGAAAAAGAAGCCCCAAAGGGGTTGGACGGGGAGATTGAATGGAGAGGGTCGTGGATCATTCCTACGCGTCGCCAAAGATATCAGCCGGCGAGTAACGCCGAGCAGCGGCCAGTTCTACATATAGACACAGGATGGCGGCTGGAACTGAGATTCCCATCGAGCTCGCGCAAACCGCCGACAGGTCAACGATTCCACTAATCTTCGAACCAGGGAGGATCTTGTGGACGTTCCGAGCGCAGAAGGGTTCGTCATCGAACTTGAGGTTGCTGTACAGATACCGGCCGGGGGCATCGGGGTTGGGGACTCGAGAGGAAAGGTCGTAGTACTCAGTCCCCTTCCGGGGATTCCCTTGCTCATCGAAATTCAACCGGATCCGGGTGATGGGGTTGGTCAGCGGCTGGCCAGGGTTCTCCCTCGCCGACATGGAGATGGCGCGTTGGTAAAGGCTGATTATGTGGTCGTTCTTTATCCGGACTCCCCCCTCGGGAGGAGTCCCGGCCTTTTTGCAGAGAGTTCCTTGGCTCAGCAGCTTCGCCACCGCAGCCTGGAAGAACTCGTCGAGCAATGCAATGGCTCTAAAATAGTCCGATTGCTTCTGCTGTTCCAGGAGAGCAGCGACATCCCCCGATTCATGGGGCCCTGGTCCTTGGGCACCGCCCGGGTACTGCTGTACCCCGAGAGTCGGGGCCCGAGAAGGGTCGCGGGTAAACTCGACGCCCGACAGCGGCATAATTCGACCAACAAAGAGCTCGTCCTTGAACTTGAGAAGGAGTTTGCCTTCTTTCCCGGGGGTCCTTGCTGTCAGATCGAAGTAGGTGGCGTTGCCTCCGGTAGAGGAGCGACTTCGCGGGTGTATGGTAAACACACTCTCATAGTTAATGTCTCCGACAGCCTTAGCCGCTTCGCAGGCGGTAATAATGTCATTCGGAGTAAAGAGTACTTTCGGCCACATGTGGGCAGCACGAGGTGTCCTTCGGTGGTGTCGTCGCGGGTGGTCGTGGGGAAGCGCGGGCCTGCCTGGATTCCGGAATTTCCCCGGAAATCCCTGACGAATCCCAACCCGGGCAAGGCGCACGGTGGATTTGGTATCATTCCCCGGCAGAATGCCACCCGATGAAAAAAAAAAACCTAGGCATCGGGTGGGGAGCTGATGTCCACGGCTATAAGCCCTCCGGAGGGTTTATAGCGACGCCGTAAGGAGTGAGACAACGGCCGTACGACTCTGAAGGTGAATTCATGAGGTGGTGCATAACTCTCTGTGTCGAATTCTAGCGTCCTCGGGGCAGAGGGGGAGTACCCCGAGGCACATGGCTAGTCTTCCAACTCTAATAGGACCACCCTGTATGCCTGGAGCCTATGATTCTCCCGTTGACCGTTGTCCTGGATAAAAAAAGCTTTCTCATTTATAATAGCTAGGGTTTGTTTGCCCCCCGCCTGGATCACTGCCCAGACTCCGTCTATCATGGCGGCCCCGCAAATCAAGCCAATTGGCCTGCAAAAATATGACATCCCACAGAGTCGATACCCACAGTGCGCAAAGCTTCCTCTGAGGAGCATAATCCTTGCACCCTCCGGAGGCGGTAAGGGGGTGCTCTTGCAGAATTTGATTCTTGACGTCTACCGCGACCTCTTCGAGCGGGTTTACATATTCAGTCCGTCTATTGATGTCGATTCTGCATGGCTCCCAGTTAAGAAGTACCTCTTCGAGGACCGCAAGATGGCCAAGAAGCATGGAGATCGACTCTGCTTCGACGAATACGACCCGGAGGCCCTCGAAGCGATAATTACAAAGCAACGGGACGTTGTGGAGTACCAAAAACGGGAGAAACACCAGAAGCTCTATCAGATCTTGATTGTTGTCGACGACTTTGCGGACGATCCTGCATTCAGCCGCCAGAGCAAGCTCCTCCACTCACTATTCACAAGAGGGCGTCACCTCCAGATTTCGTCCATCGTGGCCACCCAAAAGTACAACGCGCTATCGCCTATCGTGAGGGTCAATGCAACCGAACTGTATGTCTTCAGGCTGAGGAGCCATCAGGACCTCAGCACCGTTATCGAGGAAAACAGTGCCCTCGTCGATAAATTAACACTAATGAAGCTCTATAAAATGGCTACCGAGAAGGCGTTCTCGTTTCTGTTTATTAACACCGGAGAGCGAGATCTAAACAAGATGTTCATGATACGCTTTGATCATCGGTTACGCCTCAGTTGAAATTTCGAAGAAATTTCAAGCTAGCGCCGGAGGGGAAAAAAAAAAACGCCTTCTTTTTTTTTCTTAGCCCAAACGTCATGTGCAAGACGTCGGCGACCCGGCATGTCCCATGGCCATTAACAGAAGCGAGCCGCCGAAGCCTGGCCATGGTAATCATCTTGCCCTACCTTTGCGGGTCCCGGAAGTCTCCAGCGCCTCCACGCGGGCGGTGAGCTCCTTGATGGCCGCGAGCAGCAGCGGCGTGGTGTCTTGATACGCGAGCCCGAGATGGCCGTCGGGTCCGGTCGTGACGATCTCCGGGCATATGGCTTGAACCTCCTGCGCAAGCAACCCTAGTTTCCGCGTCTTGGAGGGATCGGCCTTGAATTCAAAGTACACCGTTTGTACGCTCCTGAGTTTATCGCAAGCGTTCTCGACCTGACCCAGCACATTTTTGAGGCGTGAATCGCTTGAAGTAACCCATGAGCCATTTGAAGTCGTGAGCCATGTCTGCCAACTACCTGAATGCTTAATCCCGAAGTACGATGATCCTGATGAGGACGCGTCCCAGTTAATCACCGAAGACCCACCGCCGTCGACGGTGTATGTGGTTTGGTTGGTGCCTTTCGCCAGAGTCAGCATTGGCGCAGTCGAGCCTAGCGTCAGCGTATCGGAAATGGTGGATTGCTTCCCTGCTAGCGCCGCGGTCAAGCCGACCACGCTGCTCATGGGGGGTGTGGGATCGACGATCCATGCGCCCATGGTTGCGCTCCCTGGGGCGACGTCCAGTGCGAAGGTGCTGTTGTCGAAGTGCATCTTCAACGGTTCTGCCCACGTATTGGCGGCTACTAAAACCTGTAACATATCAGCCGCGTTCGCCTTGTTGTCGAGGCGGTCATCAACCTGGTCCCGTGAATACGTGTTTGCATCAACCTGCGTTATCGTGTACGTTGTCGCAGTATCGGCTTTATCATTCAATCGGTCGTCTACCTGCGATTGAGTGTACGTGTTCGCATCGACTTCGCTGATGGTATAGGTCGTTGTTGCATTGGCCTTATCGTTTTGCCGGTCGTCTACTTGGGCTGGGGTATCCGTATTGGCGTCGACCTCGTGCTTGGTGTACCTTAGCCCCAACTCGGTCGCGACCGCGACGGCTCCAGCCTTTGTTGCGAGTTGGCCCTGAATGCTGCTGGTAGCGTCTAGGAAGCTCGCGTTAGACAGTAGCGACTGTTTTCCATTGAGCTGGCCCTGTACGCTGCTGGTGGCGTCAAGATAGGCCGCGTTAGACAGTAGCGCCTGCTTCCCATTCAGCGCCGCCTGGAGGCCGCTCACTTCCGCGATGCTATGCGTCGCTGGATGGGAATAGACCGTGTCGATAAACACGGCTCCAGCAGGTACCGCCGTCAATACATCACTCGAATTAGCCTTCGCATTCAGGGCCGTCTGCAACCCGCTCACCTCTGCGATGCTGTGGGTCGCAGGGTGAGTGTAGACCGTGTCGGTAAAGAGAGCTCCAGCAGGGACCGGTGACAAGAGATCGCTCGCATTGGCTTTGTCTTGAAGCCGAGCGTCTACCTGGTCCCTCGAGTAGAATCCACTATCAACCTCTATTTTTGTGTATCTCAGCTCCAGTTCGGTTGTGGTGGCAACAGCGCCCGCCTTCGCATTCAGGGCCGTCTGCAACCCGCTCACCTCAGATATGCTATGCGACGCTGGGTGGGTGTAAACGGTGTCGCTAAAGAGAGCTCCAGCAGGGACCGCTGTCAAGAGATCGCTCGCATTGGCCTTGTCTTGGAGAGCGGCTTGCAACCCGCTCACCTCGGAGATGCTATGCGTTGCTGGGTGGGTATAGACCGTGTCCGTAAACAAGGCATTTGCCGGGACCGCCGTCAAGACATCACTCGCATTAGCCTTCGCATTGAGGGCCGTCTGGAGGCCACTCACTTCTGCGATGCTGTGCGTCGCTGGATGGGTATAGCCCCCGCCTTCGCCGGCTGAGGAGAAGAGATCAACGATGTCCACGACCTCATTGCCCTGGATCAATGAGATCTTGTGGGCGATGATCTCTTCCGAATTGCCCAATGGGAGGCTCATGAGGCGTTTCAATCCCTTCTCCGGCTTCGCCAGCAGGGTAGTAAAATTCCTCCGGAATTTTACTCACAAACGCTGGAGGGTTCTCGAAGGAGAAGCAGCCAATGCAACGGTATACGGGGGTGGAAAAAAAGCGATCTGTTTACGGCAGTTGGGCGGTAAGGAGTTGACGAATACCTTCGGAGGCTCCACCCGACTTTTCCCCTCCCAGAGGCTTAGTCAAATACGCTGATCCCCACATCGCGAATTTCCATAATCTGGTCGCTCTCGAGGACCACGTGCATCTCGGAAGGCATATGGCTGGCCGCGTTGAATGCCCCTCCGCCAATAGCCTTGGCCTTGACCGTCATCAGATCCCCTGATCGGGTGTTGATTCCGGTAAAGCCAGCGGCCAGGAGCTTGGAGGTCTGCACCGCCACGATGAACTTATCCCGCTGATACCGTGGAGCCTTGATTGAGAGCCCATGGAAGTCCGACCCGTGGGCATCCTTCACTGTCTTTCGCAGCTGGGCGAAGGCCTCGGCCAGGGAAGTCACCGGATACTCTGGGAATAGTTTTGACCCGATCTGCACCGAATACTCCATCTCGAAGTTGGGGTCGAAGGCGGCTGCGTGCGCCATCGGGTGGAAGAACGTATTCCAGCTTTTAGCGCGTACATCCGCGATCGTGCCGTTAAAGGACACGAAGATGCTGGATAGACGGGTCACTGCTCGCGAGACGTTCACCGAGAGGTTCTGGCCCGAGACCACCTGCGACTGGGAAATGAAGGTCTGGAAGTTGATCGGGAGCCCCTTGCCGGAGAGCAGATGGTCCGCGATCTGGTTGTCAACGGCGTTGTCCAGCGAACAGAGATCGGCCTTGAGCTGACAGTCCTCGATAGTCCAGTCGGTGCTGGTGTTGTCGTCTCTGAAGGTGGTGTCATCTAGATCCACGACCGGGTCGGTCGCGCTATTCACCAACTCCAGCTCGATGGTGATTGGGCAATAACGAATAGGAAGCCATTTCGGCTGATTGAAGAGACCAGACAAGAGCTTGAATGAGACGCGCCGGGTCGTCCCTCCGGCGATGCCGGGAAGGGAGGTGGTTGACGCCGCACCCGAGTTGCTGGCGTTGTCATAGCGATAGCCAAAGCCCTCAAGATCGTCGTTGTCCCGTGTGTCCTCGCTGTGCAGCTGAGACAACATCTCGTGCGTCCGATTGTAGTCGAAATCCTCGACGACCTGGCCTCCGCACAGAACCCTCATGCGCCGCCAGAAGCTCCACGGGCCAGAAAGGGTCCTGAGCATATGGGCGGGATTGCTGGCGTTATTACGCAGAGTGAACATCAGTCGGACGCTGTCAGGGACCAGCCAGCTGTCACCGGTGAGATGGAGCTTGAGCACCTTCGTGCCCGAGGACGTGCGGTAAACATTGCTTCCAGACGGATGGAAAGTGACCGATCGGCGGTCAGTAATATACTTCGCCGAGTTCCTGAGCTTATAGGAGAGACCTTCGACGAGCACATCCTCGACGCTATTGGCGTGGGCCTCCATGGCAAGGTGGAGGAGGGTAGCTCGGCCTAGCGGGCGCGTCAGAGAAGCAAGGTATAAGGGTCTTGGGGAGAAAAGGACGGGGCCGTAAAATATTTAGCGCCCCTTGGATGAAATTCCAAAGCACAGCTACCTCAAAACACCCCGATAGCGGTTCCAACGGCTGCCCCCTCGGCGGCTGACTTTAAGTAGTCCATTGGTCCAGATGGAGTGCTGTACGAGCCTTTGGCGGATGCCATCGAATGCAATCCTAGTAAGGGGTCAAATTGACCGTGCTGGGCCACCTTGGCCACGGCCTCGATCGAAGGGTTGGTGTATGCACTCACTGCGTCGGCGATCGCCTTCACGTTGAAATCCGGGGCCCTAAAGGACGACTGGGCGTTGATGTCAAAGATACTGGCAGGGTCGCCGACTGTGGCGAAACGGAGGGGTCGCAAGCCGTCCCCCCACACTTTAGGGTCGCCCGGGGAGAAGACAGGCGAGTTGTATGTAACGGTGGTGATCTGACGATCCGGGTAATTCTTCTCGAGCTCCAGAGCCGCCGTCCCCCCGGCCGAGTGCCCGATGACCATGTCAATTGACTTGTCGCCCTTAAAGGCCAGCTCGGCGTTTTTATAGATTTTGCTGCCCCGAAATTTGCCCAACGGGATCCTAGGCCAGTCCATTACGTCACGGATTCCTCGGGTACCGGCGACGAAGAGCTTACCTTGCCCGTCATTGAAGTACCCCTCTTCACTCGCCTTCGCCCTTTGCAGCCCGGCTTCGTTGACTGCATGGAAGCTCTGCCACTCTGCGTCGGTGGACGGTCTGACGAACGGTTGGCGCGGAACGCCCTCCCCTCCGGACAGAGGGTGGGTGTTGATGTTGTTCACGTTCGATACACCAGCAAGCGGGTCGACTGGAGACTGGATCTGGCGCCTGATCCGTCGGCGAGTCGGCCTCTGCGAGGCAAAAACTCCTCCCGAAGGGGGGCTGCCCGAAGAGCGGGTCGCCAGCGGGCCTTTGAGCCAGCGCCTCATGAGAAGGCCCCGGACGAACTCATCGTCTAGAGGCTGAAATCCCGAAGGGATTTCAGGCGGAGCGGGTGTAGTAAAATCCCTTCGGGATTTTACTGCGGTTCGCGATGAGTCCCCCTCCACGCGATTCGTCATGTGAGCTTGGCTTCCAAGGGTCAAGACCCGCGGGCCTGCGGCGCTTCACCCTTTTCTGGAAGCAATCGGATAATTGCCGCGGATAACTTTCCCAGTTGACGGTATACGTCACTGCCCTGTGCGGCTTTTCAAGGACAGCGCTCCGAGGTCTCCGTTCACGGGCCTCTCCACTCGCCATGGCGCTGCCGTGCAAGAAGGTGCTCATCGACACCGTGTGGAAGACCGCTTCCTCTCGATCGAACAGTGACTTCCTGTTCGAGCTCCCGGAGAGCCTAACCATGCCTGACAATTGCGTCTTCTACGTCGACGATGTTTGCGTACCCCACGCGTGGTACACCATAGAGACGGGGGTCAATGACCGTTTCTACGTACACATTGGCAGCAT
>CAYVKX010000086.1:7227-7656 GCA_964452095.1 uncultured Weeksellaceae bacterium | reverse complement strand
GAATTTGAGTTATACTTACAATGGGGACAGTGATGATGAAGTGTCTGGAAATGGATATGGGGTTAACCCTCCTGCCCAGGGTTTAGTTTATTTGAATAGCAGTATGGATAAATTTATGTATTATGATAATAACTTTACAATTACTGGAAATCCAAGCACTCCACAGCACTTTTACAATTATCTGAAGGGCGTATGGAAAGACAATGTACCAATGACTTATGGTGGTGATGGATATGGTAGTGGTCCTGGTTCAACAACAAATCAATGCAATTATATGTTCCCAGATAATACCGACCCTAATTTCTCCACTCCTTGGACAGAAGTTACGGCAGGAAATATGCCTGCAGATAGAAGGTCAATTATGTCCAATGGTCCTTTTACTTTAGACACTAATACTTCTTATATTTTGGAATATGCCTTTGTTTTTGC
>CAYVKX010000086.1:488-7217 GCA_964452095.1 uncultured Weeksellaceae bacterium | reverse complement strand
GACAGCACCAATACAAATGGAGGAAGTTTGCCGCTACTTTTTAATTACACACAAAACATTCAAGATTTTTATGATGGAATACTTGCCATGCCTTGCACTAATATAAGTGGAGTAAATAACTTTAATGTCTCTAAGAATAAAACATTGATTAAAATTGTTGATGTTTTAGGTAGAGAAGCAAAACCGAAAAGAAATACACCACTATTTTATATTTATGATAATGGAACAGTTGAAAAGAAGATTGTTATAAAATAAAAAACAATCTACATCTCATCATAATCCACAACAATATTTTTAGTAATTGGGTGTGCCTGGCAAGTAAGAATATATCCTTGGGCAACTTCTTCTTCCGAAAGAGAGTAATTCGCATCCATTGCAGCTTTCCCTTCCATTACTTTTGCTTTGCAAGTGCAACAAACAGCTCCTTTGCAAGAAAATGGAACATCAGCACCAACATCCATTGCAGAATCTAAAATACTTTCTCCTTTTGATGAAAGCGTATATTCAAATTCATCTCCATCCATAATTACCGTGATATTACTTATTATTTCATCTGCATTCTCAACTATGGAAACATCTTCTTTTCTGGAAGCTGTAAATCTCTCAAAATGAATTTTAGATTTCTCAACTCCTTTTTCCAATAAAAATTCTTCCGCTATATCAATCATTTCTCCTGGCCCGCAAAGAAAGTAACCATCAGCTTGTAAAAATGACTCTTGCTCAGTAAGTTGTGAGAGCATATTTTTATCAATTCTGGAATTAAAACAACCATCAACTTTTTCTCTGGAATAGGCAAAATGAAAATTTAAATTTGGATGAGAAATAATATTGTTTAACTCAACAAAAAACATAGTAGATTTTATAGTTTTATTTCCATAAACCAAAGTAAAATGAGGGATTGTATTTTCACTCATTTTTTTCATCATACTAAGAATTGGTGTAATTCCACTTCCTGCACAAATGGCTACCACTTTTTCCTCATTATTTAACACAAAGTTTCCGCTTGGCGGCATTACTTCTAATATATCTCCTTCTTTTAATTCTTTAGTCAAAAAAGTGGACATCTTCCCTCCTTCTACTAATTTCACACCAATGGATAAACCATCTTTTTCTGGCGAGCAAATAGAATAAGCTCTTCTCACATCTTCTCCATCAACTTGATGTTTTATAGTAATATATTGTCCGGCTTTAAAGTTAAACTTATCAAAAATATCTGCAGAAACTTCAAATGTAATTTCTACAGCATTTGCAGTAAGCTCTCTAATTTTCTCTATTTTTAAAGGATAAAATGAAGCCATATTTTAAAATAATTTTCGCAAAAATAAACTTTTACAAATTATAAAACGACTTTGTATAAATATCATGTGATATAAAGCATATTTTGAATAAATTTGCAAATTCAAATATATTAAAATGAACGAACAAAAATTTCAAGAACGAATTGATGCTGAAAAAAAGATTGAACCTAAAGATTGGATGCCAGATGATTATAGAAAGCATTTAATTCGTCAGATTTCTCAACATGCACACTCTGAAGTTATTGGAATGCAACCTGAAGGAAACTGGGTTACAAGAGCACCTTCACTTAGAGCAAAAATGATTTTACTTGCTAAAATACAAGATGAAGCAGGACATGGACTTTATCTTTACTCAGCATGCGAAACACTTGGGGTTAGTCGTGAAGAATTAGTGCAACAACTTCATGATGGAAAAGCAAAATACTCATCTATTTTCAACTACCCTACTCTAAATTGGGCAGATATGGGGGCTGTTGGCTGGCTTGTTGATGGAGCTGCAATTGTAAATCAAGTTTCTTTGCAAAGAACTTCTTACGGGCCTTATTCAAGAGGGATGATAAGAATATGTAAGGAAGAGAGTTTTCATCAGAGACAAGGATACGAAATAATGGCTACTATGGCTGCCGGAACTCCTGAACAAAAACAAATGGCACAAGATGCATTAAACAGAATTTGGTGGCCTTCAATTATGATGTTTGGTCCACATGATGCTGACTCTCCTAGAAGTGGCAATGCATTAAAATGGAAAATTAAAAGAGAAACAAATGATGAGTTAAGACAAAGGTTTATTGATAAAACAGTTCAGCAAGCTGAGTTAATCGGCCTTACAATTCCTGACCCTGATTTAAAATGGAATGAAGAAAGAGAGAGTTATGATTTTGGTGAGATGAATTGGGATGAATTCTGGAGTGTTGTAAAAGGAAATGGTCCTTGCAACAAACAAAGATTAGATCATCATAAAAAAGCTCATTCAGAAGGAGAATGGGTAAGAAATGCTGCAAAAGCATATAGTAAAAAACAAGAAATAGTAACAGCTTAAAAAAAATAAAATTATGTCAGAAAACACAACAATTTGGGAAGTTTTTATCCAAAGTAAGAATGGGTTACCACACAAGCATGCTGGAAATGTACATGCATCAGATAAAGAAATGGCTTTACAAAACGCCAGAGACCTTTATACAAGAAGAAAAGAAGGAAGTTCAATTTGGGTAGTAAAATCAAGCGATATTATTGCTTCACAAGCAGAAGATGCTGATTCATTTTTTGATCCTTCAGATGATAAAATGTACAGACACCCAACTTTTTATACAATGCCTGATGGCGCAAAAAACATATAAATGAGCAACTTATTAAACTATACTTTAAGGATTGCAGATAATGCACTTATTTTAGGACAAAGAATGAGTCAGTGGTGCTCTAACGGACCAACTTTAGAAGAGGATATCGCAATGGTAAATATCTCATTGGATTTATTCGGACAAGCAAATGGTTTTTATGAATATGCAGCTCAATTAGATGGCGCAAAATCTGCAGATGATTTTGCATTTCTTAGAAGTGAAAGAGAATATTTTAATAACCTAATTGTAGAGCAAAAAAATGGTCATTTTGGTAATACAATTGCAAGAAATTTTTTGTTTGATGTTTATGCCGTTTTGTTTTATACTGAATTAGGAAAAAGTAAAGATGAGACACTTTCAGCTCTTGGAGCTAAATCCTTAAAAGAGGCAAAATATCATTTGAGACACTCTTCAAATTGGCTTATCAGATTAGGAGATGGAACTGAAGAATCTAAAGTCAAAGTTCAAAAATCTTTAGATGATATTTGGATGTTTACTGGAAATCTTTTTGAAATGGATGAGTTAGATACGGAAATGCTAAATAATGGAATTGGTGTTGATAATACTTCAATAAAAGCTAATTGGGATAAAAAAGTAAATGAAGTTTTAGAGGATGCAAAACTTACTAGACCTGAAGATACTTTTATGCAAACTGGAAGTAAAGAAGGATTACACACTGAGCATTTAGGACATTTACTTTCTGAAATGCAGTATTTGCAAAGAGCTCATCCGAATGCAAAATGGTAATATAAAATACATTTGGGAACTTTTAAACACTGTTCCTGACCCTGAAATTCCAGTAATTTCAGTTGTAGAATTAGGAGTTATTCGTGATGTGAAATTTACAGATAACTCTTTTTTAATTTATATCACTCCTACATACTCTGGTTGTCCTGCAACTAAAACTTTTCAAGATGATATAAGTAGTTGTTTAATGGATAATAAGATTGAAAATTTTAAACTTATAATTAAATACGACCCACCTTGGACAACCGATTTAATGACTGATGAAACAAAAGATAAGCTAATGAAATATGGAATTTCTCCTCCATCAAATACAGTAATCTGCCCTCAATGCAAATCAGATAATACACAACTAATAAGTGAATTTGGAGCAACTGCTTGCAAAGCGCTTTATAAATGCAAAGATTGCTTAGAACCATTTGAGTTCTTTAAGTGTATTTAATTATTAAATATCAGGAAAATTTTGATTCCTTTATTTGTTAAGTAGGGTTCTGACAATATCAATTAGAAATTAGTATTTTAGCATTTTAATCATATTTTACAATGATAAAGTTCGAATTAATAAATAGTGTTGGTAAAATCACCTTAAACAGAGCAGAAAAGTATCATTCTTTTGTTAGAGAGATGGCTTTGCAATTGCAAGAAACACTAGATGAATGCAATAAAAATAAGGAAGTAAGAGCAATACTAATTACTGCAACTGGAAAAGCTTTTTGTGCAGGGCAAGACCTTGGGGAAGCAACTGATCCTAATGGACCAGAACTCACAAAAATTGTGCAAGAACACTACAATCCAATCATCAAAAAGATAAGAAACATTGAAAAACCAGTAGTAGCTGCAGTAAACGGAGTGGCTGCTGGAGCTGGAGCAAGCATTGCGCTTTGTTGTGATATAGTTATTGCTACTGAAAGTGCAGTTTTTATACAAGCATTTAGTAAGATTGGCTTAATTCCTGATAGTGCTGGAACTTTCTTTTTACCAAGATTGGTAGGAATGCAAAGGGCAGCAGCTTTAATGATGACTGCTGAACCTATTTCGGCTAAAGATGCAATGGATATGGGAATGATTTACAAATCGTATTCTGATGAAACTTTTGAGGAAGAAAGTTGGAAATTAGTTAGCAAATTGGCGAAAATGCCAACTAAAGGTTTAGGGCTTACTAAAAGATTATTAAACGCTTCCTATTCAAATAATTTGGAGGAACAATTAGATATGGAAGATGAATGTCAAACAATAGCAGGGAACACAGCTGACTTTAAAGAAGGTGTTCAAGCATTTTTAGAAAAAAGAAAACCAAACTTTAAAGGAGAATGAAACTTAATGTAACAATTATTAAATGTAACAAGAAAAAGATTAATTTGGTGATGTGCTAATTTGATAATGAGAAGATAAAATAAAGAGAAAGAATAAAATGTTAAATAAAAAATAGTTGTCATTTCGAACCTTGTGTGAGAAATCTCGTTTTTGAACTATTTATTAATAATTGACTATAAAAAACTAACAACTAAAATATGATAAAAGTAAGTTTAATTGGAGCAGGAACAATGGGAGTAGGAATTGCTCAAATAGCAGCTACAAATAATCATGAAGTTTGTTTGTTTGACTCTTTTGATGGAGCAATTGAAAATGCAGAGTCAAAACTCAATAAAATACTAAACAGATTAATTGAAAAAGAAAGGATTTCTTCAGAAGAAAAAGATAATATTCTAGGAAGAATTAATTTTTCAAAAAACTTAAATGACATTGAGGGTAGTGCTTTAGTAATTGAAGCAATTATTGAAAATTTGGAAGTTAAACAAAAGGTTTTTGCTGATATTGAAAGCTTAGTGAATGATGATTGCATTATTGCATCTAATACTTCTTCCCTATCAATTGCATCTATTGCTGGTGCTTGTAAAAAAGCTGATAGAGTTGTAGGAATTCATTTCTTTAACCCTGCACCTTTAATGCCATTAGTTGAGATTATTCCTTCAGTACAAACTTCAGAAGAAACCTTAAATACTGCTAAATCAATTATTGATAGTTGGAAAAAAGTAACAGTTATTACAAAAGACACTCCTGGCTTTATTGTGAACCGTGTTGCTAGGCCGTTTTATGGTGAAGCACTAAGAATTTATGAAGAAGGAGTTGCTGATTTTGCAACTATCGATTGGGCAATGCGTGAAATTGGTGGCTTCCGTATGGGACCTTTTCAATTGATGGATTATATAGGGAACGATATTAATTACACTGTAACCGAAACTGTATTTACTGCTTTTTATTTCGACCCAAGATACAAACCATCTTTTACACAAAAAAGAATGATGGAAGCAGGTTATCTAGGAAGAAAATCAGGAAGAGGTTATTATGATTATGCTGCTGAAATGCCTAAAGCAAATGAAGATAGAGAACTAGGAAAAAATATATTATGGAGAGTATTATCCATGCTTATAAATGAAGCAGCAGATGCACTTTTCTTAAATATCGCTACAAAAGAAGATATTGACTTAGCTATGACCAAAGGAGTAAATTATCCGAAAGGATTATTAGCTTGGGCTGATGAAGTTGGACTTCAAAATGTATTAAATCAATTGGAAGAACTTTACTGTGAATATGGAGAAGATAGATACAGACCCTCTCCTCTTTTAAGAAGAATGGTAAAAGAAAATAAAACTTTTTACTAGAAATGGAATTAGCAAAAAAGGTAGTAGATAAAATGATGAATGGAGATGCTTTTAGCCAGTGGCTAGGCATTGAGGTACTGGAAATATCTACTGGTTTCTGCAAATTACAAATAGAAGTGAGAAAAGAAATGACAAACGGATTTGATATTGCTCATGGAGGAATTACTTATTCCTTAGCAGATAGTTGTTTGGCATTTGCAGCAAATTCTGATGGAATTCAATCTATGTCAATAGAAACTTCTATTTCACACACAAAAAAAGTAAAGAGTGGAGATATCTTAATTGCTACAAGTAAAGAGATAAATAAAACGAATAAAACTGCTTTGTACAACATTACAATTACTAATCAAGATAACTTAGAAGTTGCTCATTTTAAAGGTACGGTTTATCGTACTGGAAAAGAGTGGTTTCCTGAAAATTAAATTATGACATATATAATTGATGCAATACGAACTCCAATCGGTAACTTTGGAGGAACGCTTAAGGAGGTAAGAACTGATGATTTGGGAGCTATTCCAATCAGAGAACTTTTGAAAAGAACAGGTGTTGATACAAGCAAAATTGATGATGTTATTTTAGGTTGTGCCAATCAAGCAGGAGAAGACAATCGTAATGTTGCGCGTATGTCCTTATTATTAGCAGGATTACCATTCACTGTACCTGGAGAAACGGTAAACCGTTTATGTG
>CAYVKX010000086.1:0-478 GCA_964452095.1 uncultured Weeksellaceae bacterium | reverse complement strand
AGGTTTTGCACAAACTTTGACAAATGTAAAAACCATAAATAATAAATCTGACACTACTATAATTAATCTTATTGAAATTGATGTAGAATTTATCTCAATAATATACGATAAACCTGGTAGATTCACAGGAAATTTCAAACATTTACTAGATCACGGTATAAAGAAGAAAAATAGCAGAAAACCAGAATATTTTAAAATAAGAAAATCGACTATAGTTCTTGATGAAAATAAAACAATAACATTATTCTCTAAGAATGATTTAATAAATTTCTTCACAAAATACGGATATACATATGAAGGAACTGATAGTGACTCTAAGACTTTTACTAGTTCAAATTTCTATACTGGTGAAAAACGTATACACAATAAAACAACAACAATTATTACTTTTAAAAATAATAACAACTAAAAAATGACTTATATAATTGATGCAATAAGAACTCCAATAGGAAATTTTGGAGGTACACTTAAAGAAGTT
>CAYVKX010000085.1:0-7738 GCA_964452095.1 uncultured Weeksellaceae bacterium | reverse complement strand
TTGGTATTCAGTAATTTACAAAGATAAAATTCTTTTTAAATTATCATGAACCAATAATAAAATCCACGTGGGTTTGTTCTAAGTGGACCTCTCGGTTCCAGTTTCAAACTTTTTTAAACTATTTATTTAAAACAATCTGCCAACTTGAATAAGATTCCTTCTCTGATCCATCTTCATTAATTATACCTGTACTTATCCAAAGTTTTCCTAAATCCTGAAGCTCTAAAGGGAAGGTTTCCCATAATTCATTGTAATCTCGGTGCGTCCACCAAATGATAAATTCATAATCTTCTTCTTGTGCATTTAATAGTAATTTCTCTAAATAGTTTTTTTGTTCATTTTCATTTCCATTAATTGATATGTTATAAGAGTTGACAATTAAGTCTTCTGATAAGTGACCTGTTTCTGCAAAGGCAATAGGTTGACTAATTTTATCGTGTAAAAAATTAAACGCATTTTGAAATTCTTCATTTGTTTTTAATTCTTTAAAATACGGATAAAAGCTTATAGATACAAAATCCATTGTATTTGCATAATTAACTAGTTCATTAATATATTGCTGAGGATTAGGAACATCTGGTTCATATAAATTATGTAGAGTGATCGATTCTGAAATACTTAGAGAAGGGAATTCTTGATGTATTCTTGTTTTAACATTTAACATTAATAATTTATATTCATCCCATTTATTAGGAGTGTTTTTAAATAATTCATTTACTTCTATTGCTATGATTAAATAGTTAGGGTTTAGCTCGTTAACAATGTATTTGATATGTTGAAAATAAGCATCTTCAATATGTAAATCATTCATTGATGAATAATTTGGAATTAGACCATCATAGCCAAACGCTAAATCATTTCTTTCAAGATTTAATAAACTTACAGAGACAACTAATTTTGTATTTGGGATTTTTCTAGATTTTCTAGAATTGATATCATTCGTAAATTCTGTTGGTAATGGCAAGTCATTTATCCAAGAATTCCATGGAATATTATTATCTATGTGTTCACAATAGATGTCAGAATTATTGGCAATAAAATTGTAGGTGTCATCTACAGATTCAATAGTTGGTGCATATGGCCATGATGTAAACCCTATATCAAAATTCTTTGTATCATATTCAGAAAAGAAATCTGAATTGTTATTATTTTGATCATCTAAATCTTGCAGTTCATCTTTTTTACATCCAGATAGAACAATTAAAATAATTAATAAAAAGTTACTTTTATACATAAGGCTAAAATAATAAAACCCACTCAATTGAGTGGGTTTTGTTTGGGGGTGCAATTCAGAATTATAATAACCCTCTTAATGGTGCTGATTTTACTATGTTATCTTTAAATGTGGTAGCACAAAGTTCAAATCCTATTACTACAATACCAGCTACTTTAGTTTCAATAAACCCTTATAGTCAAACTAATATTGATGAGAATAGACAATTTAACTTTACTAGTACAGGGGGGCAAAGTGGGCCATTTTTAATAAATGGTAATACTTTTAATATGAGTCAAGTTAATCATATAATTCCTCTTAATAATAAAGAGATATGGTCATTTACCAATCAAACACCAATTGCTCATCCTTTCCATATACATGATGTTCAGTTTAACATCTTAGAAATTAATGGTGTTGCACCTCCTTTGCACATGCAGGGTTGGAAAGATATTCTTCTTATTCCTGGTCATATGGGGTCGGCAAAATTTATTGCCAAGTTTGATGACTTTGCTGATGCTAATATACCTTTCATGTACCATTGTCATATGCTTGTTCATGAAGATGAGGGTATGATGGGGCAATTTACGGTAGTAGATGATGGGTCAACTGGAGTTGAAACTTTAGAAACAGAAATATTTTCAATCTACCCTAATCCCGCTAATGATAAAATTCAGGTTAAATTAAAGCATTCAAAAAGTCAAGAAATTCAAATTATTGATATTAAAGGAGAACTAATGTTCAAAGGAATATTAACAGAGATGATTTCTACTATAGATGTAAGTAAATTGAGTAATGGGGTTTACTTTATTAAAGTAGGGAGCTTAACAACTAAATTTATAAAACAATAAAATAATTATTAATCTATCCTTCTTATTGGTTTATGAGGGATTTAAAAGCAAACAAAATGGAAACAATTACTCGTTTGTCAAGAGTAGGTTTTGATAATGTATTAGGTTATTTAAATGGAGGTATTTCTTTTTGGGAACAAGATGGAGGCAAGTTAAATACAATTAATTCTATTTCTCCTGATAAATTTGAAAGTATATATAGTGATAATAACAATATTGATGTAGTTGATGTAAGAAAAATTGCAGAATATTTATCTGAACATTTGATAGATGCAAATACTGCACCACTCTCAATGCTGGAAGAGAATTTAAATCAGTTTTCTGCTGAAAGTGAGAATTTTGTGCATTGTGCGGGTGGCTATAGGTCAGTAATTGCTTGTTCAATTTTAAAAAGAAAAGGATTTCATAATATTACAAATATTGAAGGTGGGTTTTCTGCTATGAAGGAGTTAAATATTAATATTTCTGATTTTGTCTGTCCATCAACTTTATAGTTATAATGAAACAATATTGCTTGCTCAAAATATGAACATAATATTTGTTTAGGTAAAGTAGGTTTTGCAAATAATTAAATTTCAGTATCTTTGCGGTCAATATGAAAAATATTTTTAGAAATATCTCAGTAATTTTAATGGCAACCTTTGTCGTGCTATTGTCTATGGGGATGCATGTTTCTAAAGTACAGTGCAAGAAAGGAAGTAAGGTTTTTATTGGAACTGAAGTTTCAAATTGTAAAATGAAAAAAGAAATTGTTTCTTGTTGTAAAAAGAAACAAGTACAGAAATCTTGCAAAAAATCACAAAACCTTCCAAAGAAAGAATCTAAACTTATTCAATTTGATTTTGAAACTTTTAATTTTAGAGAGTTTAAGTCCATTGATATTGATTTAGTACAGTTATATATAACCTTACTTAATAAAGAGTTTTATTCTGTAGAGTCAGAATTACTTACTTGTAATCATTATTCCGATCCACCGCCTCTGGTGAATAAGCCCATATTGTCCCAGATACAGTCTTTCCTTTTATAAGATTTATTTTTTATGCTCCAATTTAGCTTTGTAACATTTGTTACAGACTAATTTGGTTATGTTTTATTATTTTGAAGCATTAGCCTAACTAATTTAAAATCTTATAAAAATGAAAAAAATATTATGATGAGATATTTATTAACTGCAATAATTGGAATTGGTTTAAATACAATTGTTTTTGCACAGAATGTTACTTTAACCAATACTCAAAGCCATAATGCTTGGGGAATTCCAAGCATATCTTACACATTTGATATTGACGCACATGGAATTTCTACAAGGGAAGTGATTGTTAATGCTTATGAACAGCCAGGTTCTTCAGGAGCAGTTGTTCTGACAACTGGTGGATATGGAAATTCTTTTTATAGTTTTAAATTTGGTGTAGAAGCACAAAAATTAATTGACTCTCTATATACGAATGGGTTTGAAGTCTATGAAATAAAATGGAATGACACAATGGGTTGGGCTGAAAATTGTGAAGGAATTGGCAGTTATCATCAGGCAGTTGGAGCATATTCTGTTTTAGTTAACCATTTACACCAAAATTATTTTGATAACAATAACCTTGTCTTTGCAAGTGGGAATAGTGGAGGTTCAATACAAATAGCATTTGGTTTGGCAATGTTTGATTTAGAAACAATATTCGATATGGTTGTTTTAACTGGTGGACCACCAATATCTGACCTGAAAACTGGAATTTTCGGAAATGGAACTGAACCTGAATGGTGGCCAAATGGATTAGGTGGATTTGCTCTAACAGACTATTTAATGGGTTGGACATCTCAGCAATATTGTGTAAACAGGACTGCTCCTCAATATATACAAGATGCTTTAGACACAGTTTCATTAGTTTCACCTGTAAGTAATCGTGATTATGACTATTCAACCTTTGTTAATTTTGTTCAATCAAGTGACCCGACAAATGCTGACCATCAAGCTGAAATCTATTACGATACAATTTCATCAAGTAAGGACTGGTATTACTTACCCTCAGTAAATGTTCACGAAGTTCCAGAAAGTGCGGAAGGCTCTGCAAAGATTAGAGAATTGATTTTAGGTTACAGTCCTCTTGGAATTGAAAACCAGACCTTAAAAAAAAACAGAATAAACATTTACCCAAATCCAGTAAATGATTTTATTAACATTCAATCTGAAAAAGGCATCCAAGAAATACATGTTTTTGACACATCAGGGAAGCTCTGTCATACCATTAACACAGACTTTGGTACTATAAATCTTAGCAGCTTGAAAAAAGGAACCTATATTGTTTCAGTATTATTTGTAAATGGGAGTCAAGAATATTATAAAGTGATAAAAAACTAACAAAAACTTTAAATTTTTTAAACTATGAGAATACTAATTCTTTCCCTAATAATAATTATGAATTCATGTTCTGTATCAAATGATAATCAAGTAGAGGTTCATCACTTTGGTGCACTTAAAAACATGATGCATAAAGGAGATTTATCTGCAAAAGTAACTCTTGATGAGTTAAAAGATATGAATCATTTATATGCTTTAGGTGCTGTAGAGAATCTTAAAGGAGAAGTTTTGATTTTAGATGGAACTCCAAGCATTTCTTATGTTGAAGGTAATGACTCATTAAAAACAATGATGATAGATAGCTCCTTTGAAAAAAATGCTTGTTTATTGGTTATAGCTTCAGTTGAGGAATGGGAGTCAATAAATATTCCAAATTCAATTGTAACTTATGAGGATTTTGAAGTGTATGTAGCAAAAACTGCTTCTGAAAATGGAATAAATACTGATGAACCTTTTCCGTTTATGATAGAAGGTAATGCAAAGTCATTTGATTGGCATGTTATTGATTGGCCAGAAGGTGATATGGAACATTCTCATGAAAAACATATTCATTCAGGATTGTATGGAACGCTTGAAAATCAACCAGTAGAAATGTTAGGTTTTTATTCTGATAAACACCATGCAATTTTCACTCATCATACAACCAATATGCATGTTCATGTAAAATCAGATAAAGCTATCGGACATGCTGATGACTTTACACTTGGAAAAAATATGATATTAAAATTACCTAAATAATTATGAAAAAAAATAAACTACTTTTCCTTTTCCTTTTTTTTAGCTCTACAATTATTGCGCAGAAGAAAGCTTTTGTGATATTTGATAGTCAAGGAAATCAAACTACTTATCAAGAGTTGTTTAATCAGTCCAAAGAAGCAGATGTTATTCTTTTTGGAGAACTACATGATAATCCAATAAACCATTGGTTACAACTAGAATTAACTAAAGATTTATATAATAATTCTGAAAAATTAGTTTTAGGTGCAGAAATGATGGAGTCAGATAATCAATTGGTGATTGATGAATATCTATCAGGGATGGTTTCATCTTCAAAGTTGAAAAGTGAAACTAAAACTTGGCCAAATTTTAAGACTGATTACTTGCCTTTAATTCAGTTTTCTAAGGAAAATAATTTACCATTTATAGCTACCAATGTTCCTAGAAGATACGCTTCAATTGTATATCAATATGGATTAGACACATTGAGTTTTTTATCAGATGAAGCAAAAACTTATATAGCACCCCTTCCTATTTTATACGATACTTCTTTATCGTCCTATCAAGAAATGTTAGCTATGGGTATGGGGCATGGTGGTGATAACCTTCCTAAATCACAAGCATTAAAGGATGCTACTATGGCGTATTTTATTCTTCAGAACTGGAAGAAAGGACAAAATTTTATCCATTTTCATGGTGCTTTTCATTCTAAAAATTATGAAGGGATAAATTGGTATTTGAAACAAGAAAAGAAAAGGATAAAAACTATAACTATTTCTAGTTATGAGCAAGATGATTTAAATCAATTAGATGAGGATCAAATTGGTATTGCAGACTTTATAATCGTTACACCAACAAATATGACTAAAACACACTAATTATGGAAAAGAACATGCACATTATTGATAGAATAATAAGAGGGTTGCTAGCTGTAAATATAGCTGGGTACTTCTATTTTTTTAAACCAGAATTAACCTATTTAAATTTACTGCTTATATTTATCGCAATTTTATCTTTTATAACAGGATTATTAAATTTTTGCCCTACTTATAATATTTTGGGATTGAAACAGAAAAGTAATAAAAAAAATAAAATAAATCTTATAATTGAATCTCACTAAAATAAAAAAAAATGACTAAAATTACTCTGTTCACAACTGCTTTGTTACTTATATTTTCATGTAATAATACTTCAGAGAAAAAAGAAAATACCATTGAATCAAATTCATCTATTACTTTAGAGTTTGCCTCTAAAAACCCAGTAACTGCAGGAAATAATGAAGGAACTCATGTTGAAACTGCTGAAATGTTGCATTTTTCTTTATCGGATAATAGTTTAGAAGAATTTGTAGGAAAAACGCTCACTTTAAATAATCCTGTTGAAGCTGCTATTAATTTTTCTTTCAGAAACGATAGTGTGTTTTGTGTTTCGCCTTCTCCGCTTGTACTGATGAGCATGCCTCCAAAATCAGGGGTTAGACCTGCTATGATAGAGTCGGAAAAAGAGTTTTTTGTAAATCCTATGAGTTTACTGAAATTTGAGGATGTAAATATAATGTTTGTTGGCTTAGCTGAATAATTTAATGCATTTGTAATAGCAGTAATCAAAAAAGAAAGAGATACAGTTCTGAGGAGAAAAAATATTAATTAAAACAAAATGAAAATGAAAAACAAACTAATGATTATTGGGTTGGGAGCAATAATTGCTTGTGGTAGCCCTACAGAAAGTAATACCGAAACAAGTGAAGTAGTAGAGACTTATTATGGAGAAAAAATAAATAGTAATGATATTATTGACTATTCTGTAGCAAAAAAGAATGTATCGGAAAATGGTAGAATTGTAACAAAGATACAAGGAGAAATATTGGAAACTTGTGCGAAAAAAGGATGTTGGATGAAGTTGAAATCTGATGAAGATACTGTAATGGTTCGTTTTAAGGATTACGGGTTCTTTATGCCCAAAGAAGGTGCTGAAGGTAAAACAGCTATTATTAGTGGAGATGCATTCTTTGATACTTTAAGCGTAGAGTTACTGCAACATTATGCGGAAGATGCAGGAAAATCTGAAGAAGAAATATTATTAATAACTGAACCAGAATATGTTGTAGCATTTACTGCTGATGGTGTAATTATTCAAGAATGAGAGGGTTTATATTTATTTTAGCATTAATTATCTCTTCTTGTAGTAATAAAGAGGAAAAGCAGACAATTACTGACCCAAACAATACAAGTGAAATGGCATTGTTAATGAGAGATATGTTTAACCAACTTGAGGTAATTAAAGAAAAAATTGAAAAAGGCGAGAATCTTTCTTCCGAGCAATTAGATTTTGCAACAATTCATAAACAGAAAGCGACTGATGAAAGTTTCTTGAAAGAGGGGTTAGTGCCAATGTCTAAAGGCTATTCTTTAGTTGTAGAAGATTTTAATAAAAATCCATCTAAAGAAAAATATAAGTCAATTGTGAATACTTGTATTAGTTGCCATATAAGTATGTGTCCTGGGCCTTTGGAAAGAATAGATAATTTGATTGTTAAGTAATAGGAGAAGAGAATAATTCTTGAATAAATAAAAACCCACTCAATTGAGTGGGTTTCTTTTTGGTGGA
>CAYVKX010000084.1:1433-7971 GCA_964452095.1 uncultured Weeksellaceae bacterium | reverse complement strand
AAATATCCTTTGCAGAACTCGGTAAGTTAATTGCTTATTTGCAAAAAAATACTCAAATTAAAATCCAAATTCAGGGACATACCGATAATATTGGAGAAAAAGAAAACAATCAAATTCTATCAGAAAAAAGGGCGAAATCAGTATATGATTATTTAATCAAAAACAAAATTGATATCAGCCGATTGAGTTATATAGGATTTGGGGAAATAAAGCCAATTGTTCCCAACGAATCAGCAAACGGGAGAATGATAAATAGAAGGACTTCTTTTAAGATTTTGCAGTAAGATGCGAGTCTTTCTAATTAATGTTATTTGCCTATGTATTTCTACTATTTCTGTGGCACAAACTCCATTGCAGTGTTTGCAAGAAATGCTACAAGCAATCGATAAGGTGGAAACTTTGAAGTATGAACTAAAAGCTCATGAGTTAATTGATGAGAAGTTGGTGTTGACTCATTCCATTGTAAAGTACCAAAAATCTCCACTAAATATTTATAACATTCTGATTTTTCCAGATGAAGGATTGGAGGTTTTGTACAATTATCCAAACAATAATGTACTTGTAAATCCAAATGGTTTTCCTTTTATAAACTTGAACTTAGATCCTTATGGAAAATTGATGAGAAAAGGGCAACATCACACTATTTTCGAAACAGGGTTTGATTTTTTAAAATCAATAATTAATTACTTGATGCCAGAGATAATTATTGAACCTAAGAAGTATTTGAAAGATTTAGGAATAAAGCAAAAAGGCAAGAATAAATATAGAGTAATTGAACTTAATAACCCTGATTTTTCTTATACCAAATATAAGGTGAAAGAGAATAAAAATGTGGTGCAAATTGCCAAAGAAAATTTTATTTCTGCTTATTTGATTTTGCAAAAAAATAATTTAAGTTTTTATGATGATGTGGTAGAAGGGAAAATTATTGAAATCCCAAATACTTTTGCAGAAAAATTAGAAATCTGGATTGATGAAAGCACGAAATTACCGCTTTTTCAAAAAATTTATGTGGAAGGAAATTTATTTGAATCTTATGAGTTTTTAAATATAAAAGTAAATCCTCCATTTAATACTCATACTTTTTCTGCTGAAAATAAGGAGTATGGGTTTTGATAAGTAAAAGTTATTAACTTATTAAAAAGTCAGCATAAAACTAAAGTGCTGACTTTTTTGTTTTCTTAAATTTACAACTCTTTTTTAAACTGCTGAAAAATAAAATATGTATCTGATATTCGACACGGAAACCACTGGCTTACCGCAAAGTTGGAAAGCCCCTTTAACTGATTTTAACAATTGGCCAAGATTGGTGCAATTGGCTTGGCAAGTGCATGATATTAAGGGGAAATTGGTGAAGGTTAAAAACTACATCATCAAGCCAGAGGGTTTTGATATTCCGTATAATGCTTCCAAAATTCATGGTATTTCTTCCGAAAGAGCTGAAAAAGAAGGCATGCCACTTGTTGAAGTTTTGGGGATTTTCATGCAAGATATTGAGAAAGCAAAATTTGTAGTTGGGCATAATATTAGTTTTGATAATAATATTGTTGGCTGTGAGTTTTTGCGAAAAAACATGCCAAATTTATTGCAGTCATTTCCATCAATTGACACTAAAAATGATGCTACCGATTTCTGTAAAATTCCTGGTGGAAGAGGAGGTAAATTTAAATGGCCATCTTTAACGGAATTGCACACTAAACTTTTTGGGGAAGCTTTTGCAGAGGCGCATAATGCTTCTGCTGATGTGGAGGCGACCGCAAGGTGTTTTTTGGAGCTTTTGCGTTTGGATGTTATTTCTTATTCTAAAGTTGGGATGAGTACTGAGCAATTCCAAAACTACCAAGAAATAAATCCAAAATCTTTTGAGCTGATTGGCTTAAATATTGAGCCATACAAGCCAATAAATGATGAAGTTAAACAGCCGCCAAAAGAGGAAGAAAAGGAAGAGATAACAGAGGCTAAGCAAGTAGAATCCTCTTCTGATTCTGCTTTTTCTCATCTGCATTTACATTCGCAATATTCGGTATTACAAGCAAGCACAAATATCGATTTGTTAGTGCAAAAGGCAGTAGATGAAAATATGTCGGCAGTTGCAATTACCGATCATAATAATATGTTTGGTGCATTCAAATTTACAAATGCGATACTCAATCATCCTATCAATAAAGATTTAAAAAAAGGCGAGCCCTTAAAGTTAAAGCCAATTTTAGGTTGTGAGTTAAATGTGTGTAAAAATCATCAGGATAAATCAGTGCAAGATAATGGCTCTCAAGTTCCATTTTTAGCAAAAAATAAAAATGGATATCATAATCTTTCCAAGCTTTCTTCATTGGCTTATATTGAGGGGTTTTATTATCTCCCAAGGGTGGATAAAGATTTAATTGAGCAGTACAAAGAGGATATAATTGCATTGAGCGGAAGTTTGTATGGCGCAATTCCTAATCTGATATTAAATGTTGGAGAAAGCCAAGCTGAGGAAGAATTTAAGTGGTGGCACGATACTTTTGGAGAGGATTTTTATGTGGAAATTAATCGACATAATTTGGAAGAAGAAAAGCATGTGAATAAGGTGCTTATCCAATTTGCAAAAAAATATGGCGTAAAAATAATAGCATCTAATAATGTGTATTATTTGGAAAAAGAAGATGCAAATGCTCATGACATTTTACTTTGCGTAAAAGATGGTCAGCAGCAAGCCACAGAAATTGGAAAAGGTAGAGGGTTTCGTTTTGGGTTTCCCAATCACGAATTTTATTTCAAATCTTCTTCTCAGATGCAGGAGTTATTTGCTGATTTACCAGAAGCAATTGAAAATATCTCTGAAATTACAAACAAAATTGAACCGTTTTCACTTAAAACAGAAGTGCTTTTACCTGCTTTTGATATTCCAGCTTCTTTTTTAGAAAATATTAAAAAAGACGAAATAGAAAAAGGGGAGGATATTTACTTAAAGCACCTTACTTATAAAGGAGCAGAAATAAGGTATAAAGAAATTACAAAAGAAATAGAAGATCGGATTGAATTGGAATTAAAAACCATTGCAAAATCAGGTTATCCGGGCTATTTTCTTATTGTGCAAGATTTTGTAGCTCAAGCCAAAAAAATGAATGTTTCGGTTGGGCCAGGAAGGGGGTCGGCAGCCGGCTCTATTGTGGCTTATTGTACAGGAATTACTAATGTTGATCCGCTTAAATACGATTTACTTTTTGAGCGTTTTTTAAATCCTGAAAGAGTTTCGTTACCTGATATTGATATTGATTTTGATGATGAGGGCAGAGGTAGAATTATTGATTGGGTTATCAATAAATACGGAAAAGAGCAAGTGGCACAAATCATTACTTATGGATCAATGGCTGCAAAATCAGCAATTCGTGATACTGCCAGAGTGCTTGATTTACCCTTGTATGAGGCAGATAGAATCGCAAAATTAGTGCCTGATTTTACTTCACTTAAAAAAATATTTTCTTGGGATGAAAAAGAGTTAAAGGGAAATATAAAGGGCGACCAATTGCCGAATGCGAAAATGCTTATTGAGCTTTCAGAAGGTAATGATTTGTTGGCGGAAACCATTAATCAAGCTAGAAAATTGGAGGGATCAGTAAGAAATGTAGGCACACACGCTTGTGGAGTAATTATCACGCCAAAGCCACTAATCGATTTAATTCCAATGGCTAACGCCAAAGATTCTGAGCTTTTGGTTACACAATTCGATAATGATGTGGTAGAAAAAGCAGGGCTTTTAAAGATGGATTTTTTAGGGCTAAGAAATCTTACCATCATTAAAGATTGTATCAAAATTTTAAAAGCGTTACACAATACCGATTTGGATATTGATACCATTCCACTAGATGATAAAAAAACCTTGGAGATTTTTCAAAAGGCAGAAACAAAAGGGATTTTCCAATTTGCTTCTGATGGGATGCGAGCACATTTACGCCACTTAAAACCCGATAAGTTTGATGATTTAATTGCAATGAATGCACTTTTCCGGCCAGGGCCTATGGAGTACATTCCGAACTATATAAAAAGAAAACAAGGGGTTGAGGAAATTGAGTATGACTTGCCTGAAATGAAAGAAATTTTAGAGGGGACTTATGGGATTACTGTTTATCAAGAGCAAGTAATGTTGCTTTCTCAGAAGTTGGCAAACTTTACAAAAGGGGAGGCTGATATGCTCAGAAAAGGAATGGGAAAAAAAATTAAATCTATTCTGGATGAGTTGAAGCCAAAGTTTTTTTCCGGCTGTAATGAGAATGATTTTGATATAAATATTGTTGAAAAAATTTGGTCTGACTGGGAAGCATTCGCCTCTTATGCTTTTAATAAATCTCACTCCACTTGTTATGCGCTTATTGCCTACCAAACAGCTTATTTAAAGGCGCATTATCCAGCTGAGTTAATGGCAGCAATTCTTACCAATCATATGAAGGATATAAAAGATATTACAATTTATATGGAGGAGTGTAAAAGGATGGGCGTAAAGGTTTTAGGTCCTGATGTGAATGAGAGTTTTTACAAGTTTGCTGTAAATGATAAAGGAGAAATTCGTTTTGGATTGGGTGCTGTAAAAGGAGTTGGAAAATCGGCAGTGGAGGCAATAGTAAATGAACGAAAAGAAAATGGCAATTTCACTTCATTTGATGATTTTGTAAAGCGGGTGGATTTGCGTGCTGCCAATAAAAGAACTTTGGAAAGCATTGCGCTTTCAGGAGGATTTGATTTGTTTAGAATTTATCGTTCTCAGTATTTTGAAAGGATCAAAGAGCAAACTTACATTGAGCAAATGATTAAGTTTGGAAATAAAGTTCAGGATAAGCAAAATTCCAATCAAGTGGATATGTTTGGCGATACTCAGGAGGCAAGTTTGCAAGCACCAATTCCGCCAAATTCTAATCCTTGGACAACTATGGAAATGCTTTCAAAAGAAAAAGAGGTAGTTGGAATTTATATTTCTGGCCATCCTTTAGATGATTATAAATTTGAGATAAATAATTTCTGCAACTCTGAATTATCTGTTTTACGAAATTTGGATGCTTTGCAAGGAAAAGAAATTACTTTTGCTGGGGTGGTAACTATGTCTGAACACAAAACTACCAAAAAAGGAAAGCCCTATGGCGTGCTTTATTTGGAGGATTATCACGATAACAATCGTTTTTTTCTTTTCAGTGATGATTACATAAAATACAAATCTTTTTTTACGGATAGTTGGTTGCTTTTTGTAAAAGGAAAAGTGCAAAATCGCCCTTACAATGATGAGCAATTAGAGTTTAGAATAAATGATATTCAGTTGCTTTCTGAGGTAGTAGATAAAGAGGTGCGAAATGTTGTGATGGAGTTAGAAATATCAGATATTTCTGAAAAATTGATAGAGCAAATTGTAAAAGCAACCAATAAAAATGGAGGGAAACATTCCCTAATTATTCAGATAGCTAATCCTCAAAAAAGATATGCTTTGGAGTTGCTTTCAAGAAATAGAAAATTAAGTATTGATAAAGAATTTATTCAAGAAGTAGAAAAAATTTCAGAAGTTGGATTGAAAATTACTTAGAATTAAATAGATTTGCACAACAAATTAAAAATTATAAAAATGGCATTAGAAATTACAGACCAAAACTTTCAAGAAGTAGTATTAAATTCAGATAAACCAGTATTGGTTGACTTCTGGGCAACTTGGTGCGGACCGTGCAGAACGGTTGGACCGATTGTAGATGAATTGGCAACAGAATTGGATGGAAAAGCAGTGGTTGGAAAGGTAAATGTGGATAACAATTCTGAAACTCCACAGACTTATGGAATAAGAAGTATTCCTGCACTACTGATTTTTAAAAATGGAGAAGTGGTAGATAAATTGGTAGGAGCAGTCCCTAAAAGTCAGTTGCTTGAGAAATTAGAAGCACAAATGTAATTTTGGTTTTACCAAATTAGCAGAAAGGGCTTTACGCCCTTTTTTATTTTATGAAATTTGTAAAAGAATCGGACAAGAATTTTAATTTACCTTTGTTTGCAAATCAGGTAGTAGAAGGGTTTATTACGGGTTTGCACAAAAGCCCTTATCACGGTTTTTCAGTAGAATTTGCAGAACGCAGATTGTATAATTCTGGAGAATCCACTCGGCATATCGATTGGAAACTTTTTGGCAGAACAGATAAGCTTTTCATTAAAAAATATGAGGAAGAAACCAATCTAAGATGCCAAATGGTAATTGATATTTCTTCTTCTATGTACTATCCAAATTTTGAGAATCCTACTTTAGAAAAGCCAAATAAGTTGCTTTTTTCCGTTTATGCTACTGCCGTTTTAATGAATCTTTTTAAAAGACAAAGAGATGCAGTTGGGCTATCTTTGTTTGCTGAAAAAGTAGAGGTTCATACTCCTTGCAGAACCACTTTAAAGCATCAAAATTTAATATATCATGAGTTGGAGAAAGTTTTAGAAACCAATACGGTAAAAAGTCCAAAAAAAACATTCTCAATAGATGCTTTGCATCAAATTGCTGAAAATATTCAAAAAAGAGGTGGGTTTATCCCAGGGAAAAGAC
>CAYVKX010000084.1:0-1423 GCA_964452095.1 uncultured Weeksellaceae bacterium | reverse complement strand
GCTTTTTTCTGATATGTTGGATAATTCAGATAAAAGATTGGATGAATTATTTTCTGCATTACAGCACTTAAAATATAACAAACATGAAGTAATCTTGTTCCATGTAGCTGAGCCAATTACAGAATTAAATTTGGATTTTGATAACAAGCCCATTCGTTTTGTAGATGCAGAAACCAATGAGGAAGTAAAACTTAATCCTGTGGATGTGAGAGAGGAGTTTTCTGCCGCCTCCAAAAAGCATTTATCAAATTTAAAATTAAAATGTTTGCAATATAAAATTGACCTAGTAGAAGTGGATATAAATGTAGGTTTTGATAAAATTTTAACTTCTTATTTACTTAAAAGGCAAAAAATGTTTTAAGGAATTAAAAATTCTTTTAGTTTTGCAGCACTTTTATCGACCCGGTCTGGTAGTTCAGTTGGTTAGAATACCTGCCTGTCACGCAGGGGGTCGCGAGTTCGAGTCTCGTCCAGACCGCCACTTTAAAACAGAAACCCTTGTAAATCAAGTATTTATGAGGGTTTTTTGATTTATAGGGGAAGGATTTGGGGAAGGATTTTTGCTTCAGGAAGTTTTTCTAAATATTTTCTTCATCTGCTATTTTGAAGAGCCCGCTAATTTGCTCCAATCCTGTTGATAACTTAGCAAGTAACAATACATTGTTAAAAACGAAAATCTAATTTTAGCTTCTAAAATTTAAAGTTTCAGTTATATTGTTCCAAATAAAGAATAATAAAAAAATGGAGAATATATATTTAACAGAAAAACAAGTAGCTGAGAAGTATACAGTGGACACAAGAACTTTATACAACTTCAGAAAAGCAGGCAAGTTAGAAAATGGTATTCATTTTTTCTATATAGGCAGACAGATTAGATACAAAGCCAATGAACTGCAAGAGTATTTTGAAACCTCAACATTAGCTTATTAATTTTATTAAATCGTATTAAAAAACTTATTCAAGGGAGTGAATCCCTTTAATCCTTACTATACCTAAACAGTAAATATGTATATAAATAATCAAAGAGAAACAGTAAGAGCTTATGCTAATTGGTTAGGAGGTATGCCTTGGGATACTTTCTCTACTATAACCTATAGATATGATGTTAAGGCTAAGCAGAACTTTAAAATAATGACTGGCTTAGAAGACTATTTAAAGAGCTTAGATAAGACCTTTAATTTGTTTTGGGTAACTGAGTTCACTAACTATAATTACAACACTCATAATCATCTTTTAGTAAGGGGGAATGTTGTTAGTGATATCAATTATCATTTAAAGGCTAAAAGACTTATAGGAGACCATATAAGGCACTATCCTTACAAAGAGGGTGCTAATATGTATGTAGCTAAATACATTTGTGATGAAAAGACTAATTGGAATTTAATTGAAAATAATTCCTAATTTTGGGAATAATTATATTTAA
>CAYVKX010000083.1:5916-8316 GCA_964452095.1 uncultured Weeksellaceae bacterium | reverse complement strand
TGGAGTGGGGTCCACGAGCCCTAGGCAACCGATCTATTCTGGCTCATCCAGGACTTCGAAATATGAAGGACGTCTTGAATTCACGGATCAAACACCGCGAGTCATTTCGCCCGTTTGCGCCAGCCGTTTTGGCAGAGCATCAGTCTGAAATTTTCGAATATAGCCATCCATCACCGTTCATGCTTCATGTCTACAAGATAAGAAGCGAATGGCGGAGTCGACTTTGCGCTGTCAATCACGTCGACGATACCGGGCGCTTGCAGTCTGTGAGTCAGCGCAACAATCCACTTTTCTATAAGTTGATCACACATTTTTTTGTGACAACGGGAATCCCCGTTATTCTCAACACCAGCTTCAATGAGAACGAGCCGATCGTCTGTTCCCCTAAAGAGGCAATCGAGTGTTTCCTTAGAACAAAAATGGATATGCTAGTAATGGAGAATATAATTGTTGAACGATAATGGAAAAAGAAACATTTTACGATAATACGCCATTTGAATATGGTTATTCTTCCAAAGAAGATATAATTAATAATATGAACCCTTTGTTAAAGAAATTAATGGAGGATAATTCTGAAAAAGTTTTTTGTGATATTGGCTGTGGCTGTGGTAGAAATTTGGTTTACGCTTCTAAATTTGCAGCTAAGGTAGTGGGGGTAGATTTAAGTAAAGAATCGCTTGCTTTTGCTAATGATTTTGTTCAAAGCGATAATTTAGAGCTAAAGCAAGGAAATAATTTAGAAATTCCACTAACTTCTAATTTTAGTGATGTTGTAGTTAGTGATGGCGTTTGCCATCATACAGGAGATACTGTTAAGGCATTTTCAGAATGTGTGAGAATTTTAAAACCTAACGGTAAATTATACTTAGCTGTATATAAAAAATACAGATATTATCCTTTGGTTTATTTTATAGTTGGAGGAGTTTTAAGATTGATGAATAAATCAAAAGTTGGTAATTTTATTGTAGAAAATATCTTTGTGAACTTTCACTATTTGATGTATAAAATTTTCAAAAAACAAAAATTATCAAAAGTAGAAACAAGGAATATATTTTATGATTATTTTATTACTCCAGTGGCAACTTTTCAATCCAGAAATGAAGTGAAAAAATGGTGTAATAAATATAATTGCAGAATTGAAGAGTACGCCAGAACTTCAGGGAATTGCCATGTTTTTATCATTAAAAAAAATGATTGAAAATCCTAAAATATCAATTATTACAGTAGCTTTTAATAGCCAAAGCACCATCAAGCATACAATTGATAGTGTTGCCAATCAAGATTATAAAAATAAAGAATATATTCTAATTGATGGAGCTTCTAAGGATTGGACACTTGATATTATTAATTTCAAAAAAGATAAGATTGATTATTTTGTTTCAGAAGATGATAATGGCATTTATGATGCAATGAATAAAGGCATAAAAGCTGCAACAGGAGATATTATTGGAATCTTAAATTCTGATGACTTTTACCCTAAGAATTCTGTTCTTTCAAAAGTGGCAGAAGTTTTTGTAAGAACAAATTGTGATTGCTTATATGGCGACTTGGTATATGTGAAAACTGCAGATGCAAGGCAAATTGTTCGTTATTGGAAGTCGGGAGAATTTAATCGAAAAAAATTGAATAAAGGATGGATGTTGCCGCACCCTACTTTTTTCGTAAAAAAAGAAGTGTATGAAAAGTACGGATTATATAATATAAAGCTGAAAAATGCTGCTGATTATGAGATGATTTTACGCCTTTTATATAGGCATAAACTTTCAGTAGAATATATTCCTGAAATTATGATAAAAATGCGGATGGGTGGAGCTAGTAATAAGTCATTATTAAATAGGTTAAGAGCAAATTATGAAGATAATAAAGCATGGAGATTAAATGATTTGTATCGACCTTATTTTATTCGTATTTTAAAGCCCATTTCCAAGCTAAAACAGTTTTTAAGAAGACCAGAAAATGAATAAACAAGATAAAATATATATTGCAGGGCACAATGGGATGGTTGGCTCTGCCATTGTAAGAAAATTAAAATCTGAAGGGTTTAATAATCTAATTTGCAGAAGTTCTAAGGAATTAGATTTGAGAAATCAGCAAGAGGTTAATACATTTTTTGAAACAGAAAAGCCAAGTTTTGTATTTCTGGCTGCAGCCAAAGTAGGAGGGATACAGGCAAATAATACCTATCGTGCCGACTTCTTGTACGATAATCTGATGATTGAATCCAATATCATTTATGCTGCTTACAGGCAAAAAGTAAAGAAATTATTGTTTTTGGGAAGTTCGTGTATTTATCCGAAAATGGCATCTCAGCCAATGAATGAAGATGCGCTTTTATCCGGATTTTTGGAGCCGACTAATGAGCCATACGCCATTGCAAAAATTGCTGGTATCAAGCTTTGC
>CAYVKX010000083.1:0-5906 GCA_964452095.1 uncultured Weeksellaceae bacterium | reverse complement strand
TGGAACAATACAATTGTTATTTTATTTCGTCAATGCCTACAAATTTGTTCGGGCCTTATGATAATTATGATTTACAAATTTCTCATATTATCCCAGCACTTTTAAGAAAATTTTATCAGGCAAAAACGGAAGGAAATTTTCAGGTAGAAGTGTGGGGGGATGGTTCTCCTTTAAGAGAGTTTTTGCATGTAGATGATTGTGCTGATGCTTGTATTTTCTTGATGAAAAACTACAATGAAAAGCAATTTGTAAATGTGGGTTCTGGGGAAGAGAAAAGCATAAAAGAGGTAGCCGAAACTATAAAACAAAAGATTGGTTTTGAGGGAGAAATAAATTTCAACACCACTTACCCAAATGGTACGCCAAGAAAATTAATGGATGTTTCCAAAATTCATCAAATGGGTTGGAAACATCAAATTTCTTTTGAGCAAGGAATGGATAAAACCATTGCTATTTTGGAAGAAGAATTACGGAAATTTAATTAAAATTGAAAATCCTAATTCTTGATAATTACGACTCTTTTACGCATAATTTGTACCATTATGTGCAGCAGTTTACAGATGATGTAACGGTAAAAAAAAATGATGAAATAGTTTTATTAGAGATAGAGAAGTATGATAAAACTATAATTTCCCCAGGGCCTGGATTGCCAGATGAACATGAAAATTTAAAAGTAATAATTAAAAGGTATGCGTCAACAAAAAGTATTTTGGGTGTTTGCTTAGGACATCAAGCCATTACAGAATGTTTTGGTGGAAAACTCAAAAACTTAAAAGAAGTACTGCATGGTATTTCTACTGAAATATTCTTCTTGGAAGAAGATGTGATTTTCAAAACCCTCCCAAAGAAAATTAAAGTAGGGCATTACCATTCTTGGGTGATTGATGAAAAAACTTTTCCCTCCTGTTTTGAAATAACTGCTAAAAATGAAGATGGAATTATTATGGCAATTCGCCACAAAGAGTATGATGTAAAAGGGGTGCAATTTCATCCAGAATCTGTGCTTACAGAACACGGGCTTTTGATGATAAAAAACTGGGTTTTTTCTTAGTAATCCATATCAATCCAATCTTTCTTTTTCTCTAATTTTAAATCTTTTAATACGGATGCTTTTACCCTAATTGTTAGGGTGTAGCTTTTATGAAATCCGATAGGAATCCAATGGAAAAGCATTTCCCAACAATGTAAATCCCTATAAACATCTACTGATGAATAGGTGAGCTCCTTTTCTTTAAAATCATAACCAGAGCGGAATCCTATTTTCCACCCTTTTGTTACTTTAATGTTTCCTGAAAAATTCAATGATTGAGTAGGCTCTACTTCAGAGGAAGGTAGGTTGTTTTTGTTGTAATTAATAGTGTAATTCATATTCAAATTCCAAGGAATTTTATAAAAATCATCTTCATTATTTTCTTTTGCATCATCTTCTTTTTCTTTTGTTTTAGAAAAAGTATTGTCAGAGATGTTAAACCCTAAAGCTGCATTAGCATTTGTAAATCGTGCTAATCTTCCATTTTCTATCTCAAATTGATTTATTCTTTTTCCACCTTTATAAATATAAGGGTCGTAACTGCTTGAAAGAGAAACATCTAAAGTGTTAAAAAGTTTTGTTCTAGCATTCAAACTAATGTTAGAGAAATTAAGCGAATCAGCAAAAATATTGTAAGAAGATGAAATCCCCATGCTTTGCAAAAGCGTAACTTTTTTAAGGGTTTCTGTAGTGTCTTTTTTAGTTCTTACTTTCATATCAAACAAATTACCCAGACTAAAATTGGTGTTCCCACTTTTGCTTGCTCCTGGACTACCATAGATTCCATTTTGCATAATGGAATAAGTTTGTATATTTCCTAAAGAATCAGATTGTACACTTTTGTAATAACCAAGATTTTCTTTGCTAAAATCTGGATGAAAAGAGAAACTTACATTTGGCGTAAGTACATGTCGGAATGCTGCAATTTTTCCTTTTTTAAATTGTGCAATTCCATAGAGTTTTGTGTTTAATGATGCCGACATGCTATAATCATGTGCTCTAGTAAATTTATGAAGTGTATCAGTAATAACTTCACTGCCATTCCAATTTTTCTCAATTTGAGATAGATACCATCTTTCCGATAAATTAAATCTGGGAGAAAGAGTAAAATGTTTTAAAACCTTTATGGAGGTACTAATAGGAATGTTATGCTTCATTCCATTTCTGAATTTGGATAAGGCACTTTTATCAAAAAGCAAAGAATCGGCAACTGAGATTTCATTTTTTGTATTCATTGCATAACTAATTCCAATCTTGTCGTACCAATGCTTTTTGGGCGATTTTCCTAAATTTTTAAATGGGAAAATCCTATTCATATTAAAGCTTATATCGGGCAGAGTAAGATTTACTTTTTTACTGTTAGTATTTTGGTTGTGTCTTAAATTAGTAGATAAATTAAAAGGGGTGCCGTCCCATTTTTTGTTCAAACTAATACTGGAGGTGAAAGTATTACTCAAATAATCGTTAGCATTGTAGGAATTGTTTTTATGATAGGTGCTACTTCCAGCATTTACATTTGCAGAAAACAGCATAGAAGGATTGGATTTTGGATCTTGCTTATGATTCCACCGAATAAAAAAATCTTTTTTTATGCTATAATCGGGCATATCTATTTCGCTATTTATCATTCTACCATAACTCAAATTAAAGTTTCCATTGTATTTGTAGCGTTTTTTGTATCGTAAAAGTGATCGTGTAGCCCAACTTCCTTTTGTGTAAATATCTCCTCTTATTGCTAAATCCATTTGCTTGTTGATTGTAAAATAATAACCTCCATCTTTTAAGAAAAAACCTAAGTTAGCCGATTCTCCATAGGATGGGATTAAAATTCCTGAACTTTCTTCAGCAGTATTTGGAAAAAAACCGAATGGTAAAAATAGAGGGGTGGGGATATTAAAAACTCTTAAATATGCAGGGCCGGAAACTATTTTCTTACCAGGAATAACTTTAATTCTGTTTGCTCTTATCGAGAAATGTGGTTTTTCGGCATTGCAAGTGGTATAATCTCCTTTGTGCAAATAAAAGATATCATCCTCTGTTTTTTTTACAATTTTCCCTAGAATATATCCTTCTCCTTCTTTTGAAGTAATTTGTTTTATTCTACACTTTTTACTTTTGTAATTATAAGTCATTTCGTGCGCCTTAAAACTTTCTGCCCCTTCTTTAAATTGAGGGTAGCCACTTATTTTTCCTGTTGAATCTTTTCTTCCTGTTGCGTAAATTTGATTTAGCGCCCAATCAATTTCAATAAAAGCAGCTTTTATTTCCGTGTTTTCATACTTAATAAAAGCATCTCCATAAAGCATTATTTTCTGATTATTAATATCAAAACGCATGGAATCAGTCGCATCATAAAAAATATCATCATTGATAAAAGTTTTTTGAGTAGAATATTTTACTTCCAATGTATCGCATAGGGTAATAGTGCCAAAAGAGTTATTAGCAAAGCATGTTAAAAAAACAAGAGAGAGAAAAAATATTCTACCCTTAAAATGCAAATGAATAATGTTATTTTTGTGTATCAAATACTTCTTAAATGTTTGTTGTGCCAAAACTAAATAAAATCTATAAAAATAATTTGTTAAATCTAAAACGCATATTTTCTATTTTTCTTTTACTTACAATTGTTGTTTTTCCAGCAAAATCGCAAAATGCAAATAACGGAATAAAAAAGATAGTAATTGACCCTGGACACGGTGGAAAAGATCCTGGAAATTTAGGCACTGGAAGATACAAGACCACTGAAAAACATATTGCATTGGATATTTCCTTACTTTTTGGAAAATATGTAGCAGAAAATTTTCCTGAGATTGAGATTGTTTACACTAGGAAAACAAATGCGGAATACCCAACATTAAGAGAAAGATGTGAATTGGCAAATAAAGAAAAAGCGGATCTATTTATCTCGATCCACTGTGATGCTTTTACCAAATCAACTGCTTATGGAGCAGGGGTTTTTGTGATGGGAATGAGCAAGTTAAAAACCAATATGGATATTGCTATGAAGGAAAATGCAGTTATTTATTTGGAAGATGATTACAAGCAAAATTATGAAGGATTTGACCCAAATACTCCTGAGAGTTACATTGTTTTTAGTTTAACTCAGAACACTTACTTGGGGCAAAGTTTGCAAATAGCGGAGGAAGTAGAGCAGGAATTTGCTACTCGTGCAAATAGGAAAAGTAGAGGGGTAAAACAAGCACCATTTTATGTGATAAGTAGAGCTAATATGCCTTCTATTTTGATAGAATGTGGTTTTCTTACCAATCCTAAAGAAGAAGATTATTTAAACTCTAAGAAAGGAAAAGAGTATTTGGCGTCAGCAATTTATAGGGCTTTCAGAAGTTATAAGGAAAGTATTGATCAATCTAGTAAGCAATTGCTAGAAAAAAAAGAGGAAAGAAAAGTTTCTGAAAAGGAAGTGAAAAAACAGAAAAAAGAACTAAAAACATCCAAAATAGAGATAAAAAAAGAGGTGTTACCGAACATTATTTTTAAAGTACAAATAGGTACTTATCTGAAAGAAATGAAAAGTACTAAAAAGTTTCAAGGAATAGAGTTGCAAGAGCAAATAGTAAATGGTACTTATAAGTATTTTGTTGGGAATACTTCTAGTAAAGCAGAGGCAGATCAATTGAAAAATAAGATGAGAGAAAAGGGGTTTAATGGGGCTTTTGTTATCGCCTTAAAAGATGGAATCAGAATAAATATAATAGAAGCGTTAAGTTTGCAAAATCAAAAATAAAATTATGAATAAAATATCAAAGGAAATTAAAATTGGATTATTAGTAGTTGTTTCGATAGTAGCTCTTGTTTGGGGAATGAATTACCTGAAGGGAAGCAACCTTTTTGACGATAGTAGAACATTTTATGCTGTGTACCAAAATGTAGGCGGATTGCAGGAGGGAAGCGGAGTGATGGTGAATGGTTTTAAGGTGGGTATTGTAAAAGGAATTACGCTTTTAACAGAGCAAGATTACGCTTTATTAGTTGCTATTAGTGTGGAAAAAGGTATTAAAATTCCTAAAAATTCTGTGCTAAAAATTGTGAATGAAGATATAATGGGAACAAAAGGAGTTTCCTTGCAATTGGGTGATAATAAAGAGTTTGCAGAAATTAACGATACTCTTGCTACAGATATGGAAACAAGTTTGAAAGATGAGGTGAATAGGCAGGTATTGCCACTTAAAAATAAAGCAGAAGAATTGATTGGCTCTATTGATTCTATAATAACTGTTATTACTTCTGTATTAAGCAAAGATGCTAGGGAAAGTTTGACTAAAAGTTTGGAAAGTTTGGATCTTACATTTTCTACTATGTCGCAAACTATGACTAAAGTAAATCGAATTGTTGAGCAGAATGATGAGCGAATTTCATCTATTGTAAAAAACTTAGAGGACAACAATGATGAGATTACAAATATCTTAAAGAATTTTTCTGATTTATCGGATGATATTGCAAATTCAAATATCAAAACTTTACTTACAAACCTAGATGAAATTTCTAAAAAAATAAGTGATGCTGATGGTAGTTTGGGGCTTTTTATAAATGATAAGGAACTTTACAAAAATCTAGAAAAGTCATCAAAAGAATTGGAAGCGCTTATTAAAGACATTAAACTGAATCCGAGTAGATATGTGAACTTTTCTGTTTTAGGTGGTGGTTCAAAAAAATATAAAAAACCAAAATCAGAGTAATAAATGGAATTAAGTAACATCATATTTGTTGTATTATTTGTAGCATTTATTGCACTATTTGCAAGAAATCTAAAAAGAATAATTGCAAATATAAAACTAGGTAGAGATATAGATAGATCTGATAGAAAATCAGATAGATGGAAAAATATGATAAGAGTTGCATTGGGGCAATCTAAAAT
>CAYVKX010000082.1:0-8333 GCA_964452095.1 uncultured Weeksellaceae bacterium | reverse complement strand
CCCCACACTGTAAAGGCAAGGTTTGGCATCGCTGCGGTTGGTTACCCAATGGCAGACGTTGCAGGGTCGCCTGGGCGGGCGGCCCCGACCAACGCTACTTGGAGCGCCTACATCACAAATCGCCTTCAATTCAAAGCGCCACGCGCGGCCACGATCACGCGCCGAGCCTCCCTCACCAACGCGCCCACCCCCTCCGTATCAATCCCATTCTGCCTGTCCACATCCCTTGCCACCTGCGATGCAACTGCGACGTTGGAGCGCGCAACGCTTTGCACGCTCGCAGCCTCAGCACCAAGCAGTCGTGAGCCACCTCGCAGAAGAGGACCATGGCAATAACCCCAAAACGCGCGCACATCCAAGCGCGCAAGCCTGAAGCCCTGACGAGGCTCACGCCTCCACGGCACGAGCTGATTCGCGGCAACGCTTGCGACAATTCTGCTACAACTGTTGCCACTGATGCGCGCGCAGCCTCGAGACCAACACAAGAACCAACACAGCGGCGCGTGCGACAAGCTAGTTCCGCACCTCGAGCGCAGGGAGCTCGCTCCGCAACGCTTTGCTCGCCCCTGGGGCCGCACTGCCCACGTATGTCTCGAAGAATTTGTCGCGGGCGTCGGCGCTCTTAGCGGCCAGCGCGCAATCTTCCACAATGCTGCGCAAACTCGGCGCGTGGACACCCAACGATCTGATCCCATACACAGCGCGCCCTTGGAAGGAGCCCGCCGCCTGCGAACAAACACGCGCACAACACACAAGCCACCAAGCGCGCGAACGAGCCACCAACCACCCCACGCCACAACCCGACCTGCAACCCAACACCGCCACAGAAGCTTGCATTTGCCCGGCACGCCTCCCGCATGACCAGGCGCACCTTTGCAGCGGGCACGGCGCCCAAAGAAATGCTGCTCAAACTCAGAATGTTGCTATCCGTGGCGTACACCTCGGCCCACTTCACGCCATCTGTGGACACACTGAGCGTGAAAGCTTTCGCGGGAAACTCCCAATCAACAACTACCTCGCTCAACCGCTTCTCACCACCCAGGTCCACTGTTATGGCAACTGGACCGGATGGGTTCAACGCGCTCGCCTGCGAAAGAAACGCACGTGCGAACAAAGACGCCTGGTGGCCGAACAGGGGCACAACCACAAATACCCAGAACGTGCTGGAACTTCCGTCCACCGCCATGCTGGCTCCATGCGCCGCGGCATCAGCAGAGCTGCTGGCGCTGATGGCGCCTCACCATTGCGCGCATGGCACCCACTGACAACCCATACAAGAACTAGGTTCGCGCACCATGCGACGCAACGTCCTCCAAACCAGCTGCTGCACCATCCTGGCTCAAGCAGGAATCGCCAGCCCCGCCCAACTTCAACTGGCCTCGCAACGACGACGTGGCACTGCCCAAGCACGCTGCGACAAAGTGCAAGAATATCACCATTGCCCTGCGCTTCCCAAGCGCTGGCGCCATCACATGTTGCCAGAACTACAGCATCACCAGCTGTACCAATGCATCTGTCGCCAGTAGCAGTTGCAATCTGCCCATTTGGCAAATGACGCCTGCACCGCGACATGAACAACAAAAGAACAAGCGAAAACGCACACCAACCCAACGCAGAACCCACAACAATAGACGCAAGCATCCTCATATTCACCTAGGCGAATGAAGCAAGAAGCGGCCAAGCGGCCACAACTCGCGCCCATCGCCCGCCGCAACTGCACCAACGCACGGTTCCAACGCAACGGCCGCGCCCTCCACGCCCACACCTCCTGCAAGCTCGTCCCAAGCACGCGCCCCAACAACCAAAGCAAACACCCCAACACACACACCACTGGCCACAGCCAAGCACATCTCTGCGGCCCCAGAGATACCACTGACCATCATGAAGGCTGGGTTGTCCGCGGCTGCTTTGCCATAGGCGCTGCTGACACCAATCAAAACAAAGAGCGCAAAAGGACACATCGCTTCAATTCGCGCAACGCTGCCTGCCAAGAGAGAAACTGCAACCACTGGGGCTGAGCGCCTAATGAAGAAAGTTGAAGCAAGCGCTCGGTTAAGTCGGCGCAGCCACGAGAGCAAGCGAGCAACCAACCCACAGCACCCCAAAGCCCCAAGCAAGGCGACGACGCCCATGGAACGTGAGGTACCAACCCAAGCGTCGGCACAACTCAATTCAATGTGCTGCCAGGACTGCCCAGCGCAACCATGAAAGCACCAACCCCCATCAAACTAGGCACACTGGGCATCAATTTCCCCAAGCAACCTCCGCCACACAGAGCAAATCTAGCCCACATGGGTGCTCGGTCTAGATAGATAGCCACCCCCACAAGCACGCGCACGCGCGAGGGGCTCCAAGCCCATGGTCTCCAAGGCTCAAGGCGCGTTCTCGCACAGACGTGGTGGCTGCAACAAGGGACCGGGACGCGTCTCTGGAGAGTCCCTGCACCACAGCAATTGCATCTGAAAGCTCGTTCGCTTTCTCCGCGAAGGCACTCGAAACTCGCGCCCGCACCTCTACGCAAGCACACAAGCATGATCAAGAAAGTGGAGCCAAACCCCAAGCCCCAAGCTGCCCACAATCCAGGCATCAAAAAAGCACAGCACGACCCCGCAAATCAAAGCCGCAGAACAAAACCCTGCAAACCAAACGCCCAACCCACCCAAAACCACCACCCCGACCAACCTCTGCGTAGTTCACTTTTGGAGCACAATAATCCCACTTCTGTCGGCCAGCGCTGGCTACCTGCTCCTGGCAAGCACTCTTCATGCAACCACCCTGGCGCGTGCGACCGACGGAGCAAGCAAGACCGCCTCTACATAACACCACTCGCGGCCAGACACGCCATCAGGATTTGCTGCCGCAGTGCAATCCTCCACATTGCCAGGTCGAGCTTGGCAACACGCCGAAAACCCACCATAAAAAAGAGCGCGCCGTGAAAGCCTGCGAGTTGTGCACGTACGCTGCGGCACACAGACGGCCTGGGACCCAACACTTGCAACACGGCAACCACACAAGGCAAAATCGCACGTTCCGTCAACAGTTTTTCTGTGCGTCTGGCCTACCCAACACATTCACCAAGCACGATGCACCCAAGCATTTGGGAAAGATGGGCGGCACGGAATTTTGTGAGCGGCTCGAGCGCCTGCTCCGCGGAGCTAGTTGCAACCGCAAGAAGGAACAAAACAATTGCAACCTGCATCGCCGCGGATCCAACGGCCACCCCCAAGCGAAACAAAGCCAACCCAACAGATCGCGTTCGGCACCGGCACCTGCGAGGAGGTACCGCAGAATTTTGTGAAACGACGCCTGTTCTGCGGCATCCTGCTGACAAAGGAGGGGCGCCCTTAACAATGCCGCCCCCAAAACAAACGCTCTGCGTCAAGCACGGTGCACGCACACATCCAATACAAAGTTGGACCGACTCCTCCCAGGCACCTGGGCCTTCGACTCGGCGGCGCAAGCTGCGTGAAAAACCTTCTAGGCTGCACCACAGACCTTCGCGTACCTGCACTCGCGCCAGTGCGTCAAGGGAGGCGCTGCGCAGACTTCCTTCCCCCCACCAACAACCAAAGCACATATGAAACAAATGTCCCGGCGATGTGGGGACACAACTAGATGCGAAAGGCGCCAGGAGCCCCACCCCAAGAAGTACCGATCCAAAGCCTGCTCTGCCGCGCGCTGTGTTTTCTGCAGCTTCACGACCATGCCTTGTACTTCTGCAGCCCTGTCTGCGAAGACAGTTAACACCTCCTTGCGCAAGGCGTCATAATCCACCACGGGTGCGCAATAATTCCATGCAGCTTCAGCCGCATCAGTCCCCAACAACTCGCCAAGCACAAAGTCTGCTGCAAAACGACGAGGAATGGGCGCAACAATCTCGCACACACCTGCGCCTCAACGTAGCACCACGGACGCCCGCTTTCGCCAGAGGGGTTGGGAGCATCAGTACAACCAGTGTAGCTACGGCGGTTTTGCACAAATGCGGCAGCACACAAACGCCCATCCTGATTAGCATGGCAACGAGGCCGCCGAAACAACACAACCACCACCGAGAACAAGCGCGAGCAAACGCTTGAACAAGGACGACTGCACAAGCAATGCTAAGCGCTGAGCAATGGTCCTACGATGCTGCTGCCTAGCATAATCAGAGCTTGTTTCGCGGCAAGCGCCCCAGACCTGCAAGCGCCCACCCGCCTAAATTGCGTTAGTGGCTGCAACTGCTCGCGAGAGTAGCCATCCTCGGGCGCGCGAGCTGCAACCCCAAACCCAACAAATGCAAAAAGAACAACGCGAGAAATCATAGCGACGCTCCGCCTCGACACCCACTCCAGAGCACAAACTTCCAATCGACCGCTGAAGACACGAGAGATCGAAGTGGCAGAAAAACGGGAGAGGAGCAAGGGCGACGGAGCACGCGCAACATTGCCTGCAAGAGCGCCCTTTCAAAGGGTGCCCTCCGCCACTGTCTCCGCCCATGTCGCACGCTACCTCACATGGCAGCCTCCACCACCTAATCAACCACATCCACTGGGACGTCACACAATCAACATCAAAACCTGCTCTTAACGCGACGCCTGTGCCAACGCTGCGCGGGCGCTTGCAACGAGAGACCTCAGCGCTGCCATGTCCACCCCCACGCCTGGACCCACAGCGGCCACCGCAATGGACGCGGCGTCCCCCGAGCCCTGCGCACCCTTCCACGCACTAGTGGCGACGCTTTGCGAAAACATTTCCGCAGGCTGCTTTAGAAACGACGCTTTGAATCCACATGCGGCAAGAGTTGGCATGGCGACATACAACTGGGCGAGGGAGTTGCCCAAGTGGGCCTCAGCGGCCACAAGAAGCGCCGCGTTCGATTTCACACCCGCCGCCGAAGCTGGATCGAACTCAGGCACCGCAACCCTGGAGCACACAACGAGGGCCGGACAGCGGGACCGAGCCAAGCTAAATCTGCACAAGTCCGCACATGAAAAATTTGTCCCGCGAGTCCGCGTTGTCCTCAGCCTCTGCGCAATCCTGAACAATGGTGCGGGCTGAAGCCGCCAAGACTCGCACGCCTCTGATACCATACCTGCATGGGCGGGAAACTGCCTCAACCAAGATGGTGCTTCAATGGGGCTTGATGCTGGGGGCCAACCATTGGAGGTGAGAGGTGGGGGGGCGCAAGAAGTCCAAGGCTGCAAGTCCGAGGCCGCACATAGCCTGCAACCTGCCGGCGGCAAGTGGGAACTGCAACGTCTGCGGGCCACAGGTTGGCGACTGGGTGTTGCAAGCAGGGGGCTCGCACATGGCAAACATGAACGCTTGGGGCTGCAAGTGGGAGCCATAGGGCCGCTCCAGAGCAAAGGCTGCAGATCGGCACATGCCAAAGACAAGGTGAACATGAACATGGCGCCCTGCTTACACTGCGTGCCCATCACTGCTGCCAAGGGTTGGGTGTGGACGTGTCATCCGGATCCGCAGCGCCGTGCCCGAAACAACCGGCCCCACATAACTGGTCGTCTGCAAATTGTTCCCTGAGATTGCAGCAATCGTCGCCCACACGCCCCCCCTCGCAACTTGAAGCTCGAAGGCCTCGCGCACAACCACGCACCAAATTGCAAAGCAAACCAGAACACAAGCGCCAAAATGAATAGACAGACTTGGGCCGGGTGCTCCCAATCAATCTCGACCGCTTTGATCTGCCTGCTCGTCCCGAAATCCAGCTGCACATCAACCCGCGAAGCTGGGTCGGGCCCAGAGGCCCAATAGGACTGCGCATCGCCATCTGCGCGCAAACACGAGAAGATGCACGAGGCGCGAAACAACCACCCCCCATCAGATTCACCTGCGATGTGCTCCACTACATGCTGCGCATTTGCCGAAGTCGCAGTGACATCGGCCCCTTGCGCAATGTCGGCGTCAGCCACGCCCTCGCCCGCCACAGTTAGACAATAGTTGCCCAAGCGTGGCATCTTCAACTGCCCGCTCGGCATCATGGCGAAGACTGCTCGCCCATCCCCTGATTCTGCGGGGGCGCTGCAAGGCCCCATGGCGAACACACCCCCGCCAGCACTGCAAGGACGCAAGGCGAGCAACGCGAGCAAGCGACACCGCGCGACAACCGAAAAACCCTACGTGTCTCCATCAGTGAGCGTCAAGCACTGTCCAGTGGCAAGATTGACTATGCGACCATCCTAGCAAAGAGCGGCATGCAACACAAGCGTCACAACCCCATCCAAACTCCGAAGAGGCTTGCCCCATCTTGCTGCAACACCTCCCTGCCGTCGCCCGCGGCGATGGCGTCAAGGCAAGGCTCCAAGTGAACACTCGCTGCGCCAGTGACTAGGCACTGCTCGCCCGCTGGGGAAGAGATGCCGCTGGGATAGGCAAGAACACAAAAACACTCCAAACCAAGGCTCGAGGATATTAACCGCCCCACCTTGTCAACATAAATGGCCCTGGTTCTGCGATGAGGGCTGCTGAGTTGATCCCAAAATATCCCCAAGACTGCGGGCTCCTCAGCGCAACCACGCATGGGCAACCAAGCAACATGCCAAACAAACCCAGCAACCACCCCACACCCTGGCACAGTTGGGCGCCCTGCGGCGTCCTCATGACGATCGTCACTGCCTTCACGGTCCTCGCTGTATCGAACATGAACGCCTCCTCATATGCAACTTCAGAGCGCGTGCTGGCCTGCCAGCACTTTGCTTCCTCGAAGTTCGCACCATCACTGGAAGTCAATATTTTAACCTGCCCCGGCGAATAAGCCCAATCAACCTTCAGACCTCTGGGCGGCCACAACTCACAACACACACAGGGCTCAAAGGCATCCAGCATCAATGCAAGGCGAGCGGGATGAGAATTCTCAATGCTTGCACGAGAGCATGGTTGCTGGCAGAAGCGCTGCGGCATGGCATCTGTCCAGACCGAGCGCCCCACGGCGAGAATTCAAGACACCTGTCCATGTGACACCTTAGGCGGAACCACGGTTGGACGCAAATGCAGAAAGATGCACATAGGCGCCACCACAAATGGGCGCAAATGCAAAAAGATGCACAAGCTGCCATTGGACGCCCCTTGCGGCGGAGAGCGCATGAAGACCTCCAACGCTGAGCGCTACGCTCTGGCCCGGGGCGTGACTGCCACTGGAGCACCTGCAGCGCATGTTTGCGAAGAACAAGAAAGCGCCCACAGATTAAGACCACACGCAACCAATAGCCCGAGCCAGCCGACAAAGCCTGCTGTGCTGCAAACGCAGGCGACCCCGCCAAGTTTCCCGCAGAGTGCGTGCTGCTTGCGCTGGCAGCATCGAACGCAACATACTGCTGCGAAGACGCCATGGCAAGCACGAGCCCGGAGAATAGCAAAAACAACCCCCGCATCACACTGACCATGCTCATCTTCTGCTGCGACCAGTCGCACCAAACACGAGACGCTGCTTGCAAGCGAGACGTTGGAAAGCAAGCAACCCAAGGGCGGCTTGAGGTCGAGAATACCAATTGCAACTTGCAGCCGGTAAGTTGCTAGCGCTCGTGGGCCCGGCAGCAACCTCCGCATCACGCTGGCGCTGCCTATCCTCCGCTGCGGCCAATCCAAAATGGGACACAAGAAGCCTCTTGCAACCAGCGCGTCTGAAAGACGCCGCAACCAACCCATGGGCAGGTGGAGCTTCAAGGTTGGAGACGGGCGAACGCTTTCCAGCCCGAGCCTGAACGTAGGATTTTTTCTGTTTTGTTTGTTCTGGGGGGCGTGCGGAAGAGGTTGGGGTCAAGAAACGAGCTGGGTCATCTGAGGGCTTCACATATGAAGTTGCATACTTATTAAGGGGCGCGCTGCCGAACTGCTGCGGCAACAAGCAAACAGAAAGAAACCATGCTTTGGCACACCCATCACCACCAATCCCTCGCGCCGCTCTTGGGCAGCTGCGTCTAGCCCCAGACAACCGGAACGTCACGCAGAAAGCTGTGGCGCGCCTTCCTTTGCAAGCCTGCCCTGTGAGTCGCCATGGCCAACGCAATTGACGACAACGCTCTCGGATGGCGCACAAAACACGTCGTCACCAGCCAGATGTGGACACGCAAGGGGACCAACTTCTGTACCTGAGCACGCCAACTCGCTCACGCCAGGGGCGACGTTGCCACAAGCGGCAGCCCCTGGCAATCACAAAGCTGCTACGAAGGACTCATGGAGACGATTGGGGGCGCACACCACTGCACTTCGCACTTCCAGCAGCCCCAGAAAAACCCATCGATTTGCAAATCACCGAAGCTGCCCCAGAGCTCAGGCCGCTGCTGCAAATCGGTGCCCAAGCGCCGTCTGTGTAGATCTCTGGCCGGCCCGTGCCATCA
>CAYVKX010000081.1:0-8462 GCA_964452095.1 uncultured Weeksellaceae bacterium | reverse complement strand
TAGTTGTAACTGTTCCTTCTTCATCATCCTCATAAACACCTGATTCAGAAAGTGGTCCTAAAAACTCAGAATGTGCATTTCCCAAATCGCCTTGATTGGTGCTAATAATTGTTTTCTCCCCCGACCTTTGAAAAGGAGCGTATTGGAAGGCGTAAGTTCCTGGTCCCCAACCCACAATTGGGCGTTCTTTAAACATCCTAATGGCACAATTCCACCGATTAATCCGTTCTAAATTAGAGGCATCTGTCGATATATTAGAAACCGACTCTACATGCTTAGAAAGTGAGGAAGAAGAGTCTTGAGAGTTTTTCTCCAAACTCATAATTATTGTACCCCAAGAAAGAAGCAAAACTCCACCGCCAATTATCACAATAGTTACAAACTTCTGGAATGAAATTTTCAATTTAAGCACAATACCAAAGACAATTGCTCCAGCTAAACTCACCCATGCCGCCCTAGTGTAAGAAAGTACCAACCCTAAAATTAGAACTGCTATTAAAACCAGCACTACTCCCCTTCTTTTTCTGGTGGAAAGCAAATAAATTGCCATGGGTAGTAACATGGCTATTACAGCTCCATATCTAGTATGGTCCTTAAAAAAAGGATACATCACCAAATGGGAAGATTCTAAATCAAAATGAAATAGAGAGTGCTTATAAGAGGTAATTAAAATAACAACAGATAATGGCAGTAAATAAAGCCAAAGCAAACTTCTTATGTTTTTTTCTTGCTTAAAAAGTTGTGTGCCCAAAAAATAAAAAGGAATAATAAACCAAAGCCGAGAAAGTAAAAACTTAAAGGAAACCATTGGCAATTCAGAAGTAATAATAGTAAAACTCATCCAAAGTAGATAGAAAAATATTGCATATGAAATAGGATGATTTAGCAATTTTTTATCTAATCTTTCTCCAGAAAGTAATTTTAATACAAACAAAAGTAAAACTCCAAAAAGAAGTGGTTCTGTTGGGATAAACATACCAATTCCTCCAAAATCCAAACTCTCCAAACTAAAAGAAAAAGGAGTGCAAAAAGTAATAATTAACAGTAAATATTCTAAGGAAAAAAGTGGTAAAACAACAACAGAAAGAACTAGTGGTAAAAGGTTAAGCCAATAAAACTCATTAGCTATAAGTATGCTATTAATAACAACAAATATAGTCGTAAAAAATACAACCCAATATGATTGTATTTTCTCTAACATTTAGCTCTGTTTAACTTGCTTTATTTGCTCCTTTATTGCAATTAAAACAATCATCAAGAGTGCAGTAGCACAGGCAGTTGTAAGCACAATTAACCATCTAATAGGATAGCTTTTTTTAAGGGCAGGACCAGCAGCATTCACAACAAATTTATGTTCTAATTGTTCTTCTGCTGTAAGTTTATGTTCATTCAATTTTTTCTGCACATAATTTAATCGCCCACGCGAATGCACTAAATTATCTCTTAAAGCACTATACTGACCGCCATATTTAGAAAGAATTGCTAATTTCTTCTCAATTGCATTTGCTGCAGAATGATTATTTGCAATTTTAGCTCTTGCCCATTGTTCATTTAGCACTTCCGATTGAGATTCGTAATCATTAATGCCCAAAGCCCTAATTTTTGCAATAGAATCTTCCAAAACTTTAATCTCTGAGAAAACAAAATCTCTATCTTTTATTAAAGCTTGATAGCCCTGCTGAGCTATATTTTTTTGCAAATTATTCATTACTGTATCAATAAGTGATGCTATTTCATTAGCAATATCAGCAGCCATTTGCGGATTTTCATCCATAACAGAAATTCTAATAGAAGAATACTTAGTAATTTTCGACTCTATATTTCCTTGGTATTTTTTCATTAAATCCACAAAATAAGTCTCATTTTCTGTATCAATATTATAATGATTTACCAAATCAAATTTCTCTACTACTCTAGTAATAATTTCATTAGACTGCAAAATTTGCATCATATGCTCTAATTCCTCTTCTTCACCAATTTCCAAAAAATCGTTATGCTCATTAAGTAGAGCCTTTCCTGTAGATAAATTCATGGTAGGAAATAGAATTACCTCAGATTCATATTTATTAGTAATGAAAAGTGAAGCTAATGCAGCAATTACTGCTGCAATGAATGAAACGATAATTATCTTTTTTCTCCATTTAAATAAAATGGTAAAAACAGACGTGTTATCTAGAAAATTATTATTTGTCATTTTTTTAATGTTTTTATTTTGGCGAAAATACAGTTTTATTTTTTGTTCTTACTAAAAACAGGAAAAGCATAGAAATTAAAATATTTCTTTACATAAATAGCTCCTAAAATTGTCCAACAAAAAATAGAAATAGCAGTAGCAATTGCAGCTCCTTTTATACCGAAATTTGGGATAAGTAAATAGTTGAGTACGATATTTAAGATAGCCGTAAAAAACAAAATATTCCTAGAGATGATTTGCTTTCCTGTCATATCCAAAATATAAATTACAGCTCCAAAAAATACATTAATCATTTGCCCAATAGAAAGAATAATTAATGCTTCTTTTCCCATTATTGTACCAAATTCTCCTCCAAAAATATTAAGCAGAAAATTTGGAAAACAAATAATGAAAAGAAAAATTGGTAAAGTCAGCAAAAAAGTAAACTTAGCTGCCGATTGCACTGTGCTTGCAAGCGATTGCATATTCTTATTATGATAAAGTTCTGATATTTTTGGTCCGAGAATGGTATTGGTGGCAAATAAAATAAGCCCTGTTAATCCAGCAAGTTTTAGTGCAATAGTATAAATCCCAACATCAGTTTGTCCATTAAAATGTCCTAGCATCAAAATATCTACCCAACTCATAAGCAGAAAAAGGGAACCTGATAGAAACATTGGAAAGGACTCTTTTATCATAGAAGAAACTGATACTATTTCTAGCTCAGAAGAAGCTGATTTTCTAGATGAGTTAAGCCATAAAACCATACTTAAAATTGATAAAACCACCACACTAATTGTAAATACAGAAACGCCTATATTTTCTTCAGGATTTTCTATAAATAACAAGCAGATTGCTGCCACTCCAAAAATGGAAAAATTCTTAAAAAAGGAAAATAATTTGATATTTTTAATTGCCCGAAAACTCTCAGCATTGATGTGTAAAATCGAAAATGGAATAAGAATAATTGCCAAAAACGGAATAATATCGGCTTGCTCATAAAATTCAAAATAATTATTTGCAGAGAGAAAATACAACAAAAGCGAAAAAATAATACTAATAGAAAGCACTATGCTTATTGCTTTTTTATAGGTGTCTTTCAAGCTCCCCCATTGTTGTTTGGAATTAAAATTGGCAAGTTTTTTGAGCAAAAAAGTATCCAAACCCAAAATAGTAAATACCGCAAGGATACTTAGCAATGTGAAAAAAGTAGAAAAAATACCATTTGCCTCAGCCCCTGCAAACTTTGCTAAAAGTAAATGAAAAAAGTAAATAGAAAGCATCCCTCCTACCTTAAAAACTAATGCCCAACTTCCCTTTTTTACTATTTCCGATTTGGAAATAAGCAATAAGAATTTATATATTTTCTCTTTCAATTTCGTTTGTGATAAGTCTGGGGCAAATCTACAACAATCATAATGAAAAAAGTATATTTTTATTGCCTATGAAAATTGCTGTTAATACGCGCCTATTGTTAAAGAACAAATTAGAAGGAATTGGTTGGTACACTTTCGAGATTGTAAAAAGAATGGTGGAGCAACATCCTGAACACGATTTTTATTTTTTATTCGACCGACCTTTTGATGAGAGGTTTGTGTTTGCAAAGAATGTAAAACCAATAGTTTTACCCCCTGCCGCTCGACATCCTTTTTTGTGGTATTGGTGGTTTGAATTTTCTGTTTCTAAATTTTTACGCAAAAATAATATCGATTTATTCTTTTCTCCAGATGGATACCTTTGCTTGAACACAAAAGTAAAAACCGTACTTACTATTCACGATTTGAATTTTGAGCATTTTCCTGATCAATTACCTTTTTTAACCAGAAAATATTATCAGTATTTTACACCAAAATTCTGCAAAAAAGCAGATACAATAATTACAGTTTCTAATGAATCCAAAAAAGATATTATTGCTCAATACGGCATTGAACAAGAGAAAATTTTTGCAATTTATAATGGGGCAAATAGGAAATATCAGCCAATTAGGGGGAGTGAAAAACAAGCCATAAAAGAAAAATATGCTGATGGCTCTGATTATTTCTATTTTGTTGGCTCACTCCATCCAAGAAAAAATATTATTAATTTAATGAGGGGGTTTAATCAGTTTTGTCAGCAATCAAATTCTGATTGCAAATTGCTTGTAATTGGTGAACCAATGTGGAAAAATCAGGAGTCAGAAAAAGTATTTCAGCAATTAAAACACAAAAACCAAATTTTATTTTTAGGCAGAAAGGAAATTGATGAACTAACAAAAATAGCAGCATCAGCTCTTGCTCTTGCTTTTATTCCACATTTTGAGGGCTTTGGCATTCCCCTTGCTGAAGCAATGTTTTCTCATGCGCCCATTATCACTTCTGATGTTTCTTGCCTTCCTGAGATTGCTGGAGACACTGCTATTTACGCCAAACCAAATGACATAGATAGTATCGCAAATGCCATGTTAGAAATGTATTCAAATGAGGAAAAAAGAACTGAACTCATAGCAAACTGCAAAATCAGAAAAGCAAAGTTCTCATGGGATAAAGCAGCAAAGGAAGTTTGGGGAATATTAGAGGAAAACCTAAATGCTTAAATCATCATTCAGCAATAAAATAGAAGCCGGCTGTGATGAGGCAGGAAGGGGCTGTTTGGCAGGCCCAGTTGTTGCGGCATCTGTTATTTTACCAAAAAACTTTAAGCATCCTTTTTTAAATGATTCCAAACAGTTGAGTGAAAAAAAAAGATTGGAATTAGAAATAGTCATTAAAAAAAAAGCTGTTTGTTGGGCAATTGGAATAGTTGGACCAGACGAAATTGATAAAATAAACATCTTAAACGCATCTATAAAAGCAATGCATATTGCAGTAGAAAAACTCAAAAAAAAGCCAGAATTTTTAATTATTGACGGCAACCGATTTCACGCTTACCATAATATTCCTCATAAATGTATTGTAAAAGGAGATGCAAAGTATTTAAACATTGCAGCAGCATCCATTCTAGCAAAAACTTATAGAGATAAATTAATGCAAAAATTACATCAAAAGTTTCCACAATTTGATTGGGATAAAAACAAAGGATACCCTACAAAATTTCACCGACAATCCATTGTTAATTACGGCACTACAATCTATCACAGAAAGAGCTTTAAACTTTTACCTTTGCAACTCAAACTCAGTTTATAAAAAATGAAAACCCAACATCTTAGAATTTTAATTTTAGTCCTTTTACTTAGTTTTATTTTCTTTTTCGGATACAACAATTACAAAAATTTATCTGAAAAAAACACCTCTGCTTTTGTGCTTATTCCAACTAATGCTTCCCTTATTTTGCAAATAAATGATTTGAAATATTTTAGTAAGAAACTGGAAAGCTCTGAGATTTGGAAAAGCTGCTCACAAGCAAAATATATGGAGGGTTTGCAAAACGATATTCATTTTTTAGATTCCTTAATCTCGAAAATTACTGAAAACAAACAGCTGAAAATCGGGACTTTATATTTCTCCACCCACAAATCAAGCTATAATGATGCTGCCATTTTGTTTTCCACCAGCATTAATAAAGGAGTGGATTTAGCAGGTTTTATTACTGATATTTTTGCTATTCCACCTTCTGAAATAACAACTCACAATTATGAAAATGAAAATATTTATCAAATTAAAAGAAAAGAAAAGGACTACTTTTTAGCAAAAAAAGAGGGGGTTATTTTCGGTAGTAAATCCAAAATATTAGTGCAAGATGCTATTAGACAATTTGGAGCAGAAAATAACCTGCTAAGCAACAGTGCTTTTGCAAAAGTAAAAGAAACCACAAAGGAAAATGCCTTTGCCAATTTATATTTTAATTTTAATAATTTGATGGATTTGTCTGATATTTATACTGCTGAAAAGCAAAAGAAAAACATCTTTTTAAATCACTTTTCCAATTGGGCTGCTACCGATATTTTTATTAAAAACAATTCTTTTTTTGCTAGCGGACTCACCCACAGCAGTTCGGCAAACACTTTCCTTTCTGCTATGAAAAATCAATATGCTGCAGGGCACAATATATGCGAGATATTGCCGCATAATACTTCTATGATTTTTGAGCTTTGCATCAATAATGCTAAATCATTTTCAGATAAAAAGAATGCATTTTTGCAAAAACACAATGCTTATTATAATTGGGAGAAAAAGAAAAAATACTTGGCAGAAAACCATAATTTTGATATTAATGAGTTTTTGAAATATGTGGAAGATGAAGTTGGAATTTTTACAATTTCTTCCAAAAGTAAGGATAGTTTTGAGCAATCTTTTTCATTTATAAAAAGTAAAGATATTGGGCAATCTTCCATCTTTTTGAGTGGCTTGATAAAGTCGGAAAACAAAACGGAATACCAAGAACATACCATTTTTAATATTGCCGAACCGAAATTAGTTTCTTTCTTGTTTGGCGATATTTTTTCAATGAACGAAAACGCCTATTTTGTAGCTATTGAGGACTATTTAGTTTTTGGAAATAGTAAAGCTGCAATAGAATATATTATTGATAATTATAGTAGCAACACAACTCTTAGCAGTAGCAATCATTTCAAAAATTTTGAGCAACAAATATCTAGTAGATCTAATATCTTCTTTTACATCAACCCTGGAAAATCAGCTGATTTACTAAGCAATACACTAAACAAAAAATGGAATGATTTATTTACAATTAATGAGGATTCTTTGCAAAAATTCACTGCTTTTGCTTTACAACTGAATGTTGGCTCACCCCTATTTTTGAACAACATTATTTTGTTTTATGATAAGGACTTTAAGGAAGAATTAAAGCAAGAATGGTACGGACAATTAGATACTGCTTTTGCTATAAATCCGCAAATTATTTACAATTATAATAGCAAAAAAGAGGAAGTATTTGTGCAAGATAAAAATAATAAAATTTATCTTTTTTCTACTAGTGGCGAAAAACTATGGGAAAAAGAAATAGGCGAAAAAATAATGAGTAATGTTTCTCAAATTGATTTTTACAAAAACAAAAAATTACAGATTCTATTTAATACAAAAAACAAACTCTACATAATTGATAGATTAGGAAGATGGGTGAAAAATTATCCTAAAAACCTATCATTTGAAGCGACAAACGGACACGCACTTTTTGATTATAGCAAAAACAGAAATTATAGAATTTTGATTGCAGCAAATGATGGAATGCTTTATAATCTGGACAAAAAGGGAAAGCAAGTTAGTGGGTGGAAATTCAAAAAGACAAAATCCAATTTAAAGGATAAAGTACAGCATTTTGTAAGAAATGGAAAAGATTATATTTTGTACCCGAGTAAGGATGATAAAATGCAACTTTTAGCCAGAAATGGCTCAAAAAGGGTTAGTTATAATAATATCGCAAACTTTAACTTCAACCCTCTACAAATCGATAAAAACGGAACGCTTTATGGTATTACAACTAATGGGAAACTTTGGAGAGGAAAATTGGATGGAAATGCTACTGAAATTCCACTTGCTAATCTAACTGCTAACTCTAAGTTTTTAATTCATAAAAATACACTTATCTACTCCAACGAAAAAACCGTTTTTGTAGTGGATGAAAAATTTGATCTTTTGCATAGCTTTGAAGTGGCAAGTAGCATTAAAGAAATTACCGCTTTTAATAGTAATATTATTGTAAAAACTAATGCCGCACTTTATCTGTGGAAAGATGGAGAAATGAAAGATGGAACGCCCATTGCAACTGATGGTTTTACGGTAGTAAATGATTTGGATAAAGATAATAAGCTGAACCTAATAATTAGCCGTGATGATTTCCTTTATAATTATGAGATTGAGTAGATAGGAATAGCTGGTGATTAATTAGTAGAACCTTAATAACTCCATTTTATTATGTTCTTCTTTCAACTGTTTCATCATTTTCTTAAGTCCCATCCTGTTGCACCTAAAAATTCATTTATTTGAGGAGATTTTTCTCCCCAAAGGTAGTTTTGGTTTATTCTAAAATCTGTTTTTAGATGACCTATTACAATATATTTGATATAACAATTTGAATTAAAAAAAACATAACTCTTTGAAAACTAGTAAGATAAAAAAGAACTGCTGTTAACAATTCTACAATACTAGAAGAAGATTGTCGGGGTAGCAGTACTATATCCTACTAGATATGACAACTCAAAAGGTACCCGAATAGGTCCCTCCTATTTTTATACATCAAAACTATAAAGCAAATATAATAAACTTATTGCAAAATAAGTTTCTTATTAACCACTCCATCATTAGTTTCTATCTCTAAGAAATAAATACCTTTTGCATTTTCATGCAGATTTATT
>CAYVKX010000080.1:0-8754 GCA_964452095.1 uncultured Weeksellaceae bacterium | reverse complement strand
AAGGCATGAATTCCTTTTTGCCCAGTAAACTGCCCATCATAATTTAAAGTAGTATGTAAAGGGACATGTGCATCTGCCACATAATGCCCCAAATCGGATGCATTTCTTAAAATATAATCTACATCCTTATCAGAAAATGCTCGCACCAAACGATTATAGATGGTTTGTATATGCCAGGGCACAATACCGTAAGCTAGTAAGGTGTCTTCTGTAAATTTTTCTACTGCATCATTCCATTTCCTTGGCATTACTTCAAAAGGGTTTGCCCCATACGCATCAATATCAATATAATGTCTAGGGGCTTCTTCTGTTACAGCATAACGCCTTTTATCTGCATCTACACTATGTTCTGTCAAATGGTCGATATGTTTTTTAAAAAAACCTATCAACTCCTCTGGCATAGTAAAAACGGCATAGCGATTAGCCAATTTGTGTGCATGAAAGCCCCAAGAGTTAAGCTCTTTGGTTGGCAAAAAAACAATAGCTATTACGAATATGAAAGAAAGTTTTTTCATGATTTAATTAATTTTCCGTTTGCTAAAATTGGGGTAATTTCTGATTGAAAAGCAGGGCTTAAACAAAACTTAGTATCCTCTTCCATATTTAAAGATTTTAGCCGGTGGCGGTGAGAAGAATTATTCAAAAATTTAAACAAATCTCCTGAGCTTTGAGCAAGAAGTTGGGTGGTTGCAATAGTGCTATCATCTAAAGTTGTAAATCCATTTTGCATCAATAAATCAGCTAATTTTCCAGCAAAAATACTATCCTCCAAATTAAAAAATCCTTTCCAGCCAGCACAAAATAAAATCACATCTTTTTGTTGGTTAAGCAGAAACTGAGCAACCGCCTCAAAATTGATAAAAGATGCCGTTATAGTTTGGTGATTTTCCGCCATTTTCAAAGCTTTTGTACCATTGGTTGTAGTCAGCACCAAAGTTTTATTTTTCACTTCTTCATTCATATAATGAAAAGGAGAGTTTCCATAATCAAAACCATCAATAGGCATAGCGTTTCTTTCAGCAGCCACAATAAAACCTTCTTTCCCCTTATAATTTAGTGCTTCTTCTATAGTTTGAACTGGAATAATTTCCTTCACTCCATAATGAAAAGCAGTGCTAATTACAGAAGTGGCTCGCAAAATATCAATCACCACTACAATGCTTTTATTGTCAACATATTTCTCAAAAAATATAGGAGAAAAAACGGTATTTATTTTTAGGTTCTTAGTCATTTTACAAAAGGTAAGGCAACAACTTTGGCTTTTATTTGTTTTTTTCTGACTTGAATAAATACTTCTGAATCAACTTTTGATAATTCCTTAGGAACATAAGCCAAAGCAATAGCTTTATTTAAACTTGGCGACATAGTACCTGAAGTAACTACACCAATTTCAGTTCCATCAGTAGAAACAATAGGATAACCATTACGAGCAATTCCTTTATCAATCAATTCAAGTCCAACTAATTTTCTTGAAGTACCCTCCTCTTTTTGAGCTTTTAAATCCTGATGATTTATAAATTCCTTAGTAAACTTTGTAATCCAACCCAAACCAGCTTCAATTGGTGAAGTAGTATCATTAATATCATTACCATAAAGGCAAAAACCTTTTTCCAAACGCAAAGTATCTCTTGCTGCCAATCCAATAGGTTTCATTTCAATTGAAGTAGTGAAAAGAGCATCCCAAAGTTGCTTAGTATCTTCATTTTTAACATAAAGCTCAAAACCAATTTCACCAGTATAACCAGTACGAGATAAAATTACCTCACTTACACCAGCTATAGCTCCAATTTTAAAGTTATAATATTTAATATCAGACAAGTTAACATCAGTTAACTCTTGTAATAGTTCAATTGATTTAGGACCTTGAACAGCCAATAAAGAATAGTTATCAGATTGATTATTAATCGTACACCCAAAAGTATTGTGCTTATTTATCCAAGCTAAATCTTTCTCCATATTAGATGCATTAACAACCAATAAATAACTGTTTTCATCCAGCATATACAATAAGAAATCATCTACTATTCCTCCATCAGCATTAGGCAAACAAGTGTATTGAATTTTACCAGGAACTAGCTTACTTACATCATTAGATGTAATGTATTGTAAAAAATCCAAAGCCTTATCGCCACTAACAAAAAATTCTCCCATGTGAGAAACATCAAAAACCCCCACTTCATTACGAACTGTATGGTGCTCGGCTTTTACGCCCTCATATTGCACAGGCATATTATAGCCTGCAAACTCAACCATCTTCCCTCCTAATTTCTCATGTAACTCTGATAAAACTAATTGTTTCATTGAAAATATTTTTATGCAAATTTAACAATTCATTAATCTTATAAGTAAATTCTTATTGAAGATTAATAACTATATTTGCAAACAATAAATGAAAAAATTATCTAGAACACTAACGCTCCCAGCAGTAATTGCAATTAGTATTGGAGGAATGCTAGGAAGTGGTATTTTTGTACTCCCTGGTATTGCTGCTGCTAAAACAGGTGCTTCAATATGGCTTGCATACTTCATTGCAGCTTTATTGATAATACCAGCTGCTTTATCAAAGTCTGAGCTTGCAACAGCAATGCCAAAATCAGGAGGTGCTTATGTATTTATAGAAAGAGCTTTTGGCCCTTTGTTTGGTACTATTTCAGGATTAGGATTGTGGATGTCCTTACTTTTAAAAAGTTCATTTGCTCTAGTAGGATTAGGTGCTTATTTCATTATTATTTCCAACATTACTACTGTACCAATAGAGTATTTTTCTATTGTATTTTTAGCATTTATTATTTTAATAAATATACTTGGAGTAAAAAAGGTAGGAAAAGTACAGATTGTTATAGTAACCTTAAGTTTACTAGGACTCTCTAGTTTACTCTTTATTGGTTTTCCACATATTAGTAAAGAAAACTTAGATCCTTTTTTACTAAATGGTGAATACGGATTAATTTCTACTGTTGCCTTTGTTTACATATCATATGCAGGGGTAACTAAAGTTGCTGCAATTGCAGGAGAAGTAAAGAACCCTTCAAAAAATCTACCTAAAGCAATGCTTTTTTCACTAGCATTAATATCATCAATATATATAGTAATTTCATATGTGTTAGTAGGAAATGTCTCTATTGAAAGCCTAGCAACTGACTACAAACCACTATATACTTTAGCGAAAGTTACAGGAGGTACAGGTTTCGCCTATGCTATTGCAATTATTGGTGTTATCACTTTAGTTTCCATGGCTAATTCTGGAGTTCTAGCTACATCTAGGTTTCCTTTTGCAATGGCAATGGACAAACTACTTCCTTCTAGCCTAACCAAAGTACATTCAAAATATTTAACACCAGTTAACACCATCCTTTTAACAGGGATTTTTATGGCAATAGTTATACTAACTTTAGATGTAGTTAAAATCGTAAAACTAGCAAGTGCCTTTAAAGTTTTCATGTTTATATCTGTAAATATGAGTGTTATCATTTTAAGAGAAACATCAGTTCAGTGGTATCAACCATCATACAAATCTCCCTTTTATCCTTATATGCAAATATTTGGAATTATTAGTGGTATGATTCTACTTTTTTACCTTGGATGGATGCCAATAATCACATTAGTTGTTATTGCTATAATTGGCACTTTAATCTACTTTAACTATGGGATAAATGCCTCTAGAATAGGTGTATTGAAAAGATACGGTCATATACCAGCCTTATATTTACTTGGTAAAAAGAAGAAATACACCAACCTAAAAAAGATAAAAGACGAGAGTATAAATAAGGTGGTTGATGCATCAATTAATAAGGATGCTGGGGTAATTGTTCCTTTACTTGGAAATGAAACCTCCCCTTCTATCTTAATAGAACTAGGGGCATCATTAAATAATAAAAAAGGACTTCAAGTTTTAAATATAAATGAAGTACCTGACCAAACTGCACTTGAGGCATTTGAAAGCAATACGCCAAAATCAATAGCACTTAATAGATTAACTACTAAACTTTCTAAGAGTATTGAAAGACCCATCAACTTTGAGTCAATTGCAACTCATAAGCTAACCGAAACAATACAAGCACTAAGTGATGTATCTAATATCAATTGGTTAGTTTTAGGTTGGAATGGTAGAGCACAGAATGGAATATTTTTCAATAATCCATTGGGTTGGATTGTAAGTCATATTAACTCCAACTTTGGTTTGTTTAAATGTAGTGGGTTACAAAAATTTGAAAACATATTACTAGCACTTAGGCCAGATAGTATAGATGCAAAAAAACTTATAAAAACGACTAATGATATTGCTCAGCATTACAATACTAATTTCGTAATGCTACATGTTATTCGTGAAGGAACTTCTGATGAAGAGCTCAATAAGATTAGACTTAATGCTGAAGAAAAACTAAAAGGTACAAATGGAATTGTGAAACTAGTAGTTTCCAACCACCCTATTGATACAGTTTCTACTTTAACTGCTGAGAATGATTTACTAATACTTGGAACTCCTAGAAAGGATACTCTAAAAACTATGCTATTTGGAACAGGGAAAGATAAATTTGCTATAAAAGCTACCTGCTCTGTTCTTAGATTGACTATAAAATCTGATAATAAAGTTATTTATGATTCTGATAGCAGATAGCGGTTCTACCAAATGTACTTGGGCTTTGTGTGATGAAACAAAAGCACTAGCCAAAGAATTTGATTATAAAATTGGTTGATTATCATAATCCGATTGATAATTTAGTAGAATTACTTTAGATAGCATGTCGCCACTACTAACTAGTCGCTAGTTATTATTATTGTTTTTTTTCTTATATTCTTTAGCCTAATATACTGTCTGTTTAGTTACGACTACCAAATTCCAAATATTTTATATCTTTGTAATCAGTAGATTATGAATTCTTTCATTAAAAAATATTTATTTCTTCTTTTTGCTATTTTGCTATCGCCAACTTTTGGCTATTCGCAAAATGCAATACTTATTTTTAATGAAGATTTTGAAACAGGCAACTATCCTTTTGTAGCAGATTCCTCTTTTGGAAATCCTCTTGGTATAAATTCTTGGATGGTAAATAATGAATATAATGGAAATGGAATTTACCCAAATACTACTAGTCAGACGAATACTGTTTCTGGTACTATTGGAAATCCTGGCGGTTATTATTTGCATATTTCTGATACTACTCAAATTACAAATGTTGCCAATGCAAATTTTGAACCCTCTGCTGCTTCCGATCATTTTTATGTTCTGGACAGGAGTTTCTGTACTTTGGGTTTTGATAGTATAGAGTTTTCTTTTTTCTATTTATGTGAGGGTTCAGCAAATGCTTATGCAGAAGTTTTTTACAGCATTGATGGCGGAAGTTGGATTTCTGCAGGAACGCAATACAACAGCCAAACTCTTTGGAGAAACGAAAGAATAATGAATCCAGCTTTTAATAATGTTTTTGATTTACGCTTTGGTTTTAGGTGGGTAAATGCTAGCTCTACTCTAGCTAATTCCATTTCATTTGGGGTAGATGATATTTTTTTGGTGGGGAATTTCAACCAAACTACCAGCCCAATTGACATCAATATAACTTACCTTTCCAATAATATAATTTGTCAAGGAAACTATCTTATTTTTAGTTATGAAATTTCTGATACTCTTTGTGGCGGACAGTATTTAATCGAACTTTCGGATGCCAATGGAAATTTTGCCAATCCTACTGCACTTTGGACTACTTCTATGTTTTATCCAAATACATCATCTACATTAATGATTCAAATCCCAAATTATGCTACTGCAAGTACTTGCTATAAAATAAGGGTGAATCGCATCTCCCCTTCTCCTCAAATTACGGGAATTGCATCTGTTTGTTTTGAGGTGGCTGTTTGCCCAAATAATATAATTACTGGCCCTACTCCACCTGTAGTAACTATGGATACGGCTGATGTTTGTATCGGTAGTGTTATTGATATTCCTTTTTATGCTATTGGCGTTTATCTACCCGGAAATGTATTTACAGCTTGGCTTTCCGATTCTGCTGGGAATTTTACCAATCCTACCCAAATTGGACAGCTGCCGAGCAATCAAACTTACGACCCAAGTTTACCTCCTTATCTTCCAGGAAGTGTAAGTGGAATTATTCCAAATGTTCCGGAAGGATGTGGTTATTACATTAAAGTAAGTTCTTCCAATCCTGTAGCAAACGACACTTCTGTTTGGGGACCATTCTGCATAAGAGATTGTGATATAGAAACTAACAATAGGCAAGATTTACAATTCTGTATAAGTGCAACTGCTGGCGATAGTACTCTTATTTCTATAGATGTAAATGTACCACCATCAAATGTGGTGTATTTCCCAGGAAATGAGTTTCAAGTAGAACTTTTAGATGCTATGAGTTTCGCTAGAGTAAATCTTGGAGGATTAGGAAGTGTTTTAGCAACTTCCGATACTAATTTGTGGGTTGTAATTCCTGATTTTCTTTCGCTTTCTGCATTGGGAATTAACCCTGGAATGTATTATATGAGAATTATTGCGACTAATACAAATACCCCAGGAAATCAGCTTGGAACTGTTATTCGTCTTACCATTGGACACCCTTCTGATAGTCCTATTAGCATTTACGCTACCGACTCCCTAGTTTGTCAAGGAGATGCCGTTACGCTTTGGGTTTCTCCAACTCAACAAGGAAGTACTTATCTCTGGCGACTGAACAACCAAATATGGCCCGCCATTTCCACAGGAATGAATCCTGCCAATGCAGTTGGGGCTCTTTTTAATGGAAATGCTGGTAATTACAACTTTACTGTTCAAGAAACTAATTACGGATGTATTGGTCCAGTTTCTCCACCTTTTACTGTCAAGCTTTTAAATCCTCCATCTATTTATGTAGTGCCTAATGCACCAGTTTGTTTTGGTGATACTATTGGCTATTTTGTGCAATTCTCTCCCAATACTTATTACAGCTGGACTGCCCCAACTTGCGGCTCTATGCTAGATACTACCAATAACCAAATGACTATTGCATGGAATCAAACTACAGGACCTTGCAATTTGCAAGTGTATGCTATAAACGAGTGTGGTTCTAATACTGGCTCTACTACAATTAATATCAATCCTTTACCAAATGCTTTTGCAGGAAACGATACTTTAATGTGTGAGGGGGATAGTATTCAGCTCACTGCTAGTGGAGGAAATAATTATAGTTGGACTCCAAACAATACTTTGCAGAATGCAAATACTTCCACGCCAACTGCTTTTCCACCATCTACTCAAACCTATATTGTACAAGTTACCGATAATCAGAATTGTAAAAATACAGATACTATTTTAGTGAGTGTAAATCCTGTACCGCCATTTAGTGTAGGTGCAAATCAGAGCATTATTTGTGGTGATAGTGTGCAAATCAATTCTACCCAAATTGCTGGTGCTTCTTACGATTGGCTTCCTGCTAATAATATCTCTGCTAATAATGTGTACAACCCTTTTGTTTACCCTATTCAAAATACAAATTATTGGGTGAATGTAAACACTATTGAGGGCTGTGAGTTGCAAGATTCTATACTAATTTCTGTAGGGAAAATGCTAGTGGATGCTGGGAAAGATACCACAGTTTGCAAAGGAGCAGCAGTTGTTTTAGGTGGAAACCCTTCTGGAGCAGCTAGTACTTTATACAATTGGACTCCAGCAAATTCTTTAGATAACCACACTAAGGCAAATCCTATTGCAACTCCAAATATCAGCACAGAATATATTTTAAATGTCTCTAATCTTTTGGGTTGCACCAATGCTGACACCATTAATATAGAGACCATAATTTACCCAAATACTGATACTTCTTTTGAAATTTGTCAGGGCTTTAATTTGGTGTTAAATCCATCTAATAGCAATGCATCTTATTCTTGGAGCAATGGTGCTACTGCTAATCAGATTGTGGTAACAGATGAAGGTTATTATTTTGTAGATATTTTAACTGGGGAGGGCTGTGTAATTAAAGATAGTTTCTCAGTAAAAGTAGAAAATTGCGAATACTTCTTTTATGCACCAAATTCTTTTACGCCAAATGATGATGGCGATAACGATTCTTTTATTCCAATCACAGAGGGAGTAGATAGTTTGCATTTTATGATTTTTAATCGTTGGGGAGAAAAGATTTTTGAAAGTAATGATTTCACTCCTTGGAATGGCACTTATAAAGGTAATGCTGTGATGGGTGGAGTTTATAGTTGGACTGCCTATTATGTAGGAAAAGGAACTTTTGGTAGGGAAGAACATTCGGCAGTAGGAATTATAACGCTTATCCGATAATGAAAAAAAATCTTGTCTTTTGTCTTTTTTCTTTTTTCTCCCTATCTTGTTTTTCAACCCATATAGTTGGTGGCTACATTAGCATGAAATATCTAGGCATTTCTGCCTCTGCTGCCAATAATGTTGATTATGAAGTTTCCCTTATTATTTATAGAGATCAAGGTGGGGTTACTTTGCCTAATCCTGTTACAGGAATTAAGGTGTTTAATGGTGATAACGATACTATTGGATTTGGTTTTTCTTTGGATTTAGTTTCTCAGCAGTTCTTAAGCTTTGGTGATTCTTGTTTTATGCCCAAAAATTTATCGATAGAAGAATTTATTTATAAAGATACTATTGAACTTTCTCTTTTTTCGGAAGGCTACTATTTTGCTTGGGAAACTTGTTGTAGAAATGCTGGAATTATCAATATCGACAATCCGCTTTCGGCAGGAACAACTTACAAATCTGAGATTTTAATTGCAAACCCTAATAATGGC
>CAYVKX010000079.1:0-8955 GCA_964452095.1 uncultured Weeksellaceae bacterium | reverse complement strand
GTATATTAGCACCTTAAAATTAATAAGAGATAACCCTCTTAAGTTATCTTGAACCGAATAATCCCTTTCAACACGCTATTTATTCCATAAAACAATCTAATTATAGTGCATAACATCCACAAACAAACAACAACTAGCAACCAACAACAAATCTGAGTTTTCAATAATTATTAACACAGCCCTTTCTGTTAAATTAAAATTCTATTTTTGCGATTATAAAAATATCCTATGCCAAGTATTACAGAATTACAAAAAATAAGCACCCAAATAAGAAGAGATATTGTGCGAATGGTTCATGCTAATAGCTCAGGACACCCTGGCGGATCGCTCGGTTGTGTAGAGTTTTTAGTGTCCCTTTATTTTGAGATTATGAATCATAATCCTAGTTTTACAATGGATGGAAAAGGAGAAGATATTTTCTTCCTTTCCAATGGGCACATCTCCCCTGTTTTTTATTCCGTTCTCGCTAGAAGCAGCTATTTTGAAGTTGCTGAACTCTCTACATTCCGTAAGTTAAATAGTCGTTTGCAAGGGCACCCTACCACCCATGATAATCTGGAAGGAGTGCGTATGGCTTCTGGCTCTTTGGGGCAAGGGCTTTCGGTAGCAATTGGTGCAGCACTTACTAAAAACCTTAATAAGGATAGTAAATTGGTTTTTACATTATTAGGTGATGGAGAATTACAAGAAGGACAAAATTGGGAGGCAATAATGTACGCCTCAGCCAATAAGGTCGATAACCTTATCGCTACTATTGATTATAACCAAAAGCAAATTGATGGCAGTTTGGAAGATGTATTGGATATGGGAGATTTAGCAGAAAAGTTCAGGGTTTTCGGATGGGAAGTAGTTGTGGAGAAAGAGGGGAATAATTTGCAGGCGATAATTAGCACCTTAAATAAAGCCAAAGATTTATCCGAAAAAGGAAAACCAATCGTTATTATATTGCATACCGAAATGGGAAATGGAGTTGATTTTATGATGGGAACACATAAGTGGCATGGCTCAGCCCCAAATGATGAGCAACTAGCTAATGCCCTTTCTCAAAATGCTGAAACCTTAGGTGATTACTAAAAAAATTAAAATATTATTAGTGGCTTGCTTCCTTTTTACAGGGAGTTTCAATTCTTTTGCGCAAAAAAAACAAGAACCAGTAAATAGAATTCTTTTCATTTTTGATGCTTCTCAATCTATGCTTGGCAGATGGCAATCTGGTAGGAAAATTGATATTGCCAGAAAGCTTCTATATAATATGCTAGATTCTTTAAAAACAATGAATAACCTAGAAATTGGGTTGAGAGTTTATGGTCATCAAAAAGGATACCCTCCACAAGATTGTGATGATACCAGATTAGAAGTTGATTTTGGAAGAAGCAATGATGTTACCGATAGGATAAAGGCCAAACTAAAAATGATTCGTGCAAGAGGCACCACTCCTATCGCTTACTCATTAGAAAAGGGTGCTTACGATTTTCCTAAAACAGATAATAGCCGAAATATTATTATCTTAATAACGGATGGAATTGAGGAATGTAATATGGATCCTTGCTCAGTTTCTCGCCTTCTGCAAAGGGAAGGGATTATCCTCAAACCTTTTGTTATTGGTATTGGATTAGATGAAACTTATAAGAAAACTTTTGATTGTGTCGGCACCTATTATGATGCTTCAAAAGAAAGTGATTTTGAAACTGTACTTCAAGTAGTTATCTCGCATGTACTAAACTCAACCACTGCACAAGTTAATCTTTTAGATGAGAGTGGAAATCCAACAGAAACCAATGTTAATCTCACCTTTTATGATGAGTTTTCAGGACTTTCCAAATACAATTTTATTCACACCATGAACCACAAAGGAAATCCTGACACCATGAGCATTGACCCAATTTTAAAATACAAAGTGGTAGCACATACTATTCCTTCAGTAGAATCAGAACTGATTTCCCTCACTCCTGGCAAACACACTATTATTCCATTAAACACTCCTCAAGGAGATTTAGTGGTGAAAATGCTAGGGAAAAACGATTATCAATGCATCATCAGAGAATCAGATAAAACAGAAACTTTGCATGTGCAAGAAACCAATACAGAACAAAAATTCTTGACTGGAAAATATGATATTGAGGTGCTTACTCTTCCAAGATTTACTATTAAAGATGTAGAGGTTAAGCAATCTGAACTTACTATAATTTCCTTACCAACTACTGGTACGACAAACATTCTTTTACCCTCAAAGGGTTATGGTGGAATTTATTTATCTAAGAATGATAAATTAGAACTTGTCTATAATTTTGATACCAACAAACAAAGGTTCAATTTGCACTTACTTCCTGGAAATTACAAAATTATATTTAGAGCAAAATCAGCAAAACAATATATGTACACTAATGAAAAAAACTTTAAAGTTCGTTCTGGAAAATCAGAGCTAATAAAACTATACTAAAATATGGAACTAAAAGATACACGATCAGGATTTGGGGCAGGACTTACTGAGCTTGGAAGAAATAACCCAAATGTTGTAGCACTTTGTGCTGACCTTACTGGCTCACTAAAAATGAATGATTTTAAAGATGAAAACCCTGATAGATTTTTTCAAGTGGGCATTGCTGAGGCAAATATGATTGGCATTGCTGCCGGAATGACTATTGGAGGAAAAATCCCTTTTACAGGCACTTTTGCGAACTTCACTACTTCTAGAGTGTATGACCAAATCAGGCAATCGGTTGCTTATTCTGAAAAGAATGTGAAAATTTGTGCTTCTCATGCAGGGGTTACTTTAGGAGAAGATGGGGCAACTCATCAGGTATTAGAGGATATTGGCATGATGAAAATGCTCCCCAATATGGTGGTGATAAATCCTTGTGATTATAACCAAACCAAAGCTGCAACTTTAGAAATTGCAGAATATGAAGGTCCTGTTTATTTGCGTTTTGGCAGACCCAAAGTCCCAAATTTTACTCCAGAAAATCAATCCTTTGAAATAGGAAAAGCAATAAAACTTGAGGAAGGAACAGACTTAACTATTGTTGCAACTGGACATTTAGTATGGGAGGCATTAGAAGCAGCAAAATCATTAGCTACTGAAGGTATTTCAGCAGAAGTAATAAATATGCACACCATTAAACCTTTAGATAAAGATGCAGTCATAGCTTCAGTGATGAAAACTAAATGTATAGTAACGGCTGAAGAACACATGTTAAATGGCGGATTGGGCGATAGTATTGCTCAACTTCTTTCCAGAGAATTACCTACTCCACTTGAGATGGTTGGAGTAAATGACACTTTTGGAGAAAGTGGTACGCCAATGCAACTATTGGAAAAATACGGATTAGATGCAAAGGCAATTGTTGCCGCATCTAAGAAAGCTATAAGTAGAAAATAGACTTCAGCCCTTAAATTAATATGGGCAAAAATACAGATAAAGAATTATTAGATTTATTTCAAAACCCTGCAACTTCCAAGCAAGGGTTTAATCTTATTGTACGCACATTTCAAGAGAGTATTTATTGGCATATTCGAAAAATTGTAATCGATCATGATGATGCGAATGATGTAGTGCAAAACACTTTTATTAAAGCATGGAAAGCATTACCAAACTTTAGAGGAGACTCTAAGCTTTATACTTGGCTTTACAGAATTGCAACTAATGAGGCAATCACATTCTTAAAAAAGAAGAAAAAATACATTTTTCAGAGTATTGATGATGTAAATCAGCTACTTACAAGTAAAATAGAAGGAGCATATTTTGATGGAGATGAAATAGAGTTAAAACTACAAAAAGCACTACTTACACTTCCAAAAAAGCAAAGAATAGTTTTTAACATGAAATATTTCGATAACATGAAATATGATGAAATTTCTGAAATTTTAGGAACTTCAGTGGGAGCACTAAAAGCAAATTACCATCACGCAAAAAATAAAATTGAAGATTTTTTAAAAACAAATTAAACCATTTACAAAAAATAACATCTTACCAATGATGAACAAAAATATAGACATAGAAAAATTAGAAAAAAGGAATCCTTTTAATGTACCGGAAGATTATTTCACTTCTCTTACCCACACAATAATGGATAAAGTAGAAGAAAAAGAATCCTTCTCTTTTCTATCCTTTTCTTGGCTCAAAACTGTTGTTCCAACTCTTGCAATTATTATCATTATTTTTTCAGCAGTTTGGAACAGTAATCAAAAAACAAAAATATCGGATGATGATTTGATAGAATTACTTGCATTTTATAATATAGAGGAAGAATTAATCTTAGAACATATTGACTTGCAGCAAGAAGAAGAAATTGAAGAATTCTTGATTGAAGAATTTAATTATAACGAACTAATTCACGAACTATAAAACAAATACCATGACCACAAAAACACTAATTATCGCAATGCTTTGTCCGTTATTTATGTTTGCTCAAAATAGCAGACTGGACAAGAAAAGAGAAAAAATTGAAGTACAAAAAGTAGCTTTTATTACAACTCAATTAGAGCTAACAACTGAGGAAGCACAAGCTTTTTGGCCATTACATAATGAGTTCTCAAAAACTATGAAATCATTGCATAACGAAAAGAAAGAAAACAGAAAAGATATTAAAAATATGTCTGATTCTGAAATTTCTGAAATGATAGAAACTAATTTTATTATTGAACAAAAAGAACTTGATGCAAAAAAGGAATATAATCTTAAATTTCAGAAAATTCTACCTACTAAAAAGGTTGCGAAACTGTATCATGCAGAAATGATGTTTAAGAAAGAACTTCTTAAAAAAATTAGAAAAGGTAACGGAAATGGAAATCATAAAAAGAAACATTAATAACCAACATAAAACAATAAAATGAAAAACAAATTATTTACAGCAGCTCTACTTTTTAGTACAACTGCTTTTAGCCAAACTAACTATCCAATTGTGGATACAGATGTGTCAAATTATTTTGATAATTCAAGCATTATTTCTGCACCAACAATTGGACAAGCATTTTACGGACAAGATGCACATTATAATGGAAATCAACCTAGTTACACTGATAATAATGATGGTACAATAACAGATAATGTTACTGGACTTATTTGGGAAAAAGATATGGGCTCAAAAATAAATCCTACTGATGCAATTACAAAAGCAGACACGCTTACAAAAGGTGGGTTTACTGATTGGAGAGTTCCTACATTAAAAGAGCTTTATTCACTTATTCTCTTCACTGGAGAATCGGAAGGAGAAAGTGCGAAATACCTTTATATTGATACTAATTATTTTAATCAACCAATTGGGAATGTTTCTATTGGAGAAAGAGAAATAGACGCTCAAACTTGTACTCTAATCCGTATCGAGAGTGAGAGCACTGCTATTACTAACCTAGAGGCTTATCCTAACCCATCAAGAGATGTTTTCAATGTGAGCTTTGTAAGTGAAGAAATCCAAAGCTTAGAAGTAAGAGTAGTAAACTTATTAGGAGAAGTAATCTTTATTGAAAACAAGAAGGAATTTGTTGGGCAGTACACCAAGCAATTTGACTTAGCAACTTTCCCTAAAGGAATTTATATGTTAGAGATTGAAACTAATAATGGAGTGGTGAATAAGAAACTTATCTTGCAGTAAGTTTAAAGTGACTAGGTACTAGTTAAAAGCAACTAGTTTAACAGATTAAAAGGAGCAGATTTTCTGCTCCTTTTTTAATATAAACTAAAAAATAATGCAGGATGCTTATTTGTGTTTTAGCATCAGTGAGTTCAAAACTATACTCTAATGTTTTATAGAATAAAAAAGAAGGCCCTAAGCCAAGGATGTAGCCTAATTGCTTATTAATGTCAATTTTACCTAGTAATTCTTTATTTTAGTTAGAGTAAGGTGTTTTTTACATTTATGAGGATGGAACTGTAGAGAAAAGAATCAATGTAACAATTTACTAATGTAGCAATGTCATAATTCAAATTATTACATTGTTTAATTGCTACATTAATTAGTATCTCTACTTTTGCCAAATGAGTAATGCAAAAGATATCTTTAAAAAACACCAAGCACAAACCTTTCCTTTTCCTTCTTGTCTGGAAATAGCATCCGCCAAAGGAAGTTATATTTATGATGTAAACGGTAAAGCCTATTTGGATTTTGTTGCAGGAGTTTCCGCTAATACGCTTGGGCACTCCAACCCTATTATTACTGATGCAGTAAAGGAGCAATTGGATAAATACACCCATGTTATGGTGTATGGAGAGTATGTGCAATCACCACAATATAAATTAGCAAAGCTACTAGCTGAAAACCTACCTGAGAGTTTAAGTACTAGTTATTTTGTAAACTCAGGTGCAGAAGCAATTGAAGGCGCTATGAAACTTGCTAAACGAGCTACAGGTCGCCCTGAAATTATTTCCTGCAAGGATTCTTATCACGGCTCAACACAAGGAGCCTTAAGTATAATTGGGAATGAGGGACAAAAAGAAAAATACAAACCACTTTTACCCCATTGTAATCAAATTATATACAATGATGAAAGTTCTTTAATTAATATTACTGAGAAAACTGCTGCAGTAGTTATTGAGCCTGTTCAAGGGGGAACAGGATTTGTTACTCCTAGTAATAACTTCTTGCAAAAAGTAAGAGAGAGATGTAATGAAACTGGCACACTCCTAATTCTTGATGAAATACAAACTTGCTTTGGTCGCTTAGGAACTCTTTTTGGATTTGAGAAATACAATGTAAATCCTGATATATTATGTATTGCAAAAGGAATGGGTGGCGGAATGCCTATTGGAGCATTTATCTCCTCTTGGGAACTAATGAACCTACTTACTTTTGAACCCAAATTAGGACATATAACCACCTTTGGTGGTCATCCTGTTAATTGTGCTGCTAGTTTAGCAACTTTACAGCACTTACTTTCATCTGATATTATGAAAGAAGTAGAGCAAAAAGAACAACTTTTCAAAACTCATTTGTCTCACCCAAAAATTAAGTCAATTAGAGGTGAAGGAATGATGTTAGCAATAGAATTTGAAAATGAAGATATAGCCCAAAAAGTAGTAGAACAATCCCTAGAAAAAGGATTAATATTATTTTACTTTTTATTTACTAAAACAGCAATTAGAATAACTCCTCCTCTTACACTATCTGAAGAGGAAATAGTGAAAGGTTGTGAAATCATAAAAGGAATATTAAACGCATAAAAAAAGGAACCAAATGGTTCCTTTTTTTAATCTAAATTTTGTTTGTATTAACCATACTGATTTAGAAGTTCCAATAATACCCAACTCCTACAGATCCTTGTCCATTTCCAGATAAATCTAAGTTATATTCGATATTAACTTTATCATATAAATTATAACCAACTTTAACAACAGGTACACTAAGGAAATTATCATACCCCTTATTTTTTCCCATATAAATATCTGCATCTTTATTAGCTTCATCATCACCAGAATCCTCATTTCCAAATCCTAAATGTAAACCTGCACCTAAAGACCAACTTCTCCAGTTATAAGCAACATACATTGGTATAGAAAGTATTAAATGATCAGCATGAGTAGCAGCATCTCCATCACCAATCTCTTCATACCCAGTAAGATTAAACAATAACTTAGCTTCATACGACATACTTTTTTGATTACTAAAAGGCTTGAAAATATATCTATACTGCCCACCAATAAGAATATCAGTGTTACCTTCAGGGTTTGCATCAAGACCTAATTTAAAAATAGCACCATATCTATGATGATTTAAAGAGCGTATAATTGTTTTATCATTATCCTTACCTTTAATTTTAATACTTGATGGGTTATTACAAATTTCAAGCAAATCTCTACCAGCTTCAATCAAACTAACACTTCTAGCCTTACCTTGGTCAGTAAAATAATTAATTAACTTTTTATCATTTTCAGAAAATGTCATATAGACCTTCTCAGTATTTACATAAGTTATTTTACCACCAGCTAAAGACGCTCTAGTATGTTCCTGTGAAGAAGGAATAGAGTGCTGCTTATGTCTATAATGCCATACCAGGACTTTACAATTATTCGCAACATCATGATAAATATCATAAGGAGGAATTCCAACAATTGCTGTTACTTCATTTTCTGTCATACCTGGACTAACTTTATACAATTTATCAATTGTAGTGTACTCAGGAATAGTTTCTTGTGCTATTGCAGTAAATGCAAAAGCTACAATTATTAATGTTATTATATTCTTCATTTTATTTAGATTTTTTATTGTTAGACTTTTTCACTTTAAACCCATCAAAAACCTTAGAGATATACTCATTAAATCTAATTTTTCTATTCCATAATCGTCCACTTTTGTGAGTCAAATCAATATTAATTTGAGCATTTTCTTTATCTGCTAAGTCACATAAGGTACAGTCCGATCCGTCTGCTAGAATAATATCTTCTATTTTCTTCTTCTTTGGTTTTTCAACAGGAATGCATCTCTCTCCACAGTTTTTCTTAGCGTCATATTTCTTATTTTCTTTGTAGTCACATATACAATATTCACAATCACCAATTGTTAGAACAGTGCCTGATTCAGACACACCTTCATTCCTTTGTACATTTGCCTTCTTATTGTAATTAAGAGCTTTCTTATCCATGCAACCATAAATTGGCGCAATTTCGGATCCATCGCAAGCATCTTGCAGTTCTTGAGCAAATGAAAGCACCATTGAACCACCTTTCTTACCTTCATCAGTCACTAAAGACTCAACTTTACCTCCCCTGTAATAAACATATACATTTGATGGGTCTACAAACTTCTCTGCACCTTTAATGTTTGAGTAAGAGTTTAATGTTCCGTGACCCACCTCTTTGTGTTTATACTTAAACTGATGTATTTCACAACCATTTTCTATTCCGTGAAATATTTCATAAGGCTCTACACCAAGTGTAGTAACCACATTCTCTTTTGTCATTCCTGGATTAACTTTAGTCATTTTTTCTACAGTAGTATAATAAGGGACTATTAAATTACTACA
>CAYVKX010000078.1:0-8977 GCA_964452095.1 uncultured Weeksellaceae bacterium | reverse complement strand
AATACCACAGAACTTCTTCCAATTGGGAATCGGACAATCCGCTAATTGAAAAAGCTTTTTTGAATACAAAAATAATGGGAGATATTAGAAATCGTCTTGCTGAATTAAGTAAAACTTCCGCTTCTAAAAAATCTGTAATTCCGCTAATAAATAAATTGGAAATTTTGCTAGAAGATGCAGTAAAAAATGACAGTACAGACCAAATAAAAAATTTGAAAGAGTGGAAAGATTTTTTAAAAAAAGAAAAGAGATTTTTTAAAAACAGGCATAAAAAATTGCAAGAACAAATTGATTCTTGGCCGAGTACTTTTGTAGTAAAACGCATTGAGCAAAAAGTCTGTAATGAGGTTTTCTTTGGGTGGAATTCTTCCAAAAGTAATAAAGGAAAGGATATTACTTACATCCTTTCTGTAAGTGCTGATTTCTTGTTTGAGGACTCTACAAAACTGATTACAAAAACTACAAGCGACACCTCTTTTTTATTCACAGAAAAGCTTCCTAACGGAAAATATTATAGGAAAATTACTGCAACTGATCGGGAATTTTTTGTAGATGGGTTTAACTCTAAAAATATATTCGAAAAAGTGAGCTGCTCACAACTTCCAAATTTAATTTCTGAAAACACTTTTTTGAAAAAAAATAATAGTCCTTACCTTTTAAATCAAACGCTAACAGTTGAAAAAGGAGTAAATCTCACCATAGAAAAAGGAGTAGAAATACGAATGGATACTGGAGTAAATATTTTGGTGCACGGAACCTTACTCTCTGAGGGAACAAAGGAGAATCCTATCGTTTTTTGTCCTATGAAAAAAGTAAAAGAGTGGGGGTATTTTTACTTTTTTCATACTACTGCAAAATTTGATTACACGAAAATATTAGAGGGGAAAATCAATTCAAAATATACTGATTTGAGTATTAAAAATTCTTTGATTAACATCAAGAAAAAACGATTGGTTTTTGGCGTGAATCGTAATCCAATTATTTGGACTCATCACGGATCTTTTTTATTAGAAAATTCTGTAATTGATGGTAAGGGAACTGGTGAGGGAATCAACACGAATTTCAGTAAATCTATTGTGAAAAATTCTACTTTTATCAATTTGCCAGACGCCATAGAATTCATTTGTGTAAATGATGGATTAATCGAAAACTGTGTAATAAAAAATTCTCCAGATGATGCGATAGATATGAATGCTTGTCATAATATATTGGTACGGAATAATGTTATTTTTAACACTAGTGATAAAGGAATTTCTGTAGGAAAAGAGCAGTACGGACACTCCTCTAATATTTTGATTGAAGGAAATCAAATTTTGCAAAATAATATTGGAATTGCGGTAAAAGACAGCTCATTTGCAGAAATAAAAAACAATCTTTTTTATAGTAATAAAACGGCAATTTCTCTTTACCAAAAAGACACTTCTACAATTGGTGGAATTGCAACAATAACAAGTAATGTTTTTTATAAAAACTCTTCTGCATTTAGTATTGATGCATTATCAAAACCAACTGTCTTAACAAATATTTCAGATGGAATTCTGCCAAAAGGGAAAACAAAAGTTTCAGAAAACTTAGCAGATAGTATTTATTTAAAAATCGACTTTTAAGATGGTAAAAAACGTTTTTATTTTTTGTTTTTCTCTTTTTTTCTTTGCTTGTAGTAAGCCAAATACGGATTTGGAAACAACAGAAATTCGGCTAATAAATAGAAATACAGAGATGGAAATTATTGATAAATTGAGTAATCTTCAAAATGAAAAGGACACTTCAAAGCGATTAGAAATAGAATATGCTTTCTACAAAAAAAATATTAATTCCTTAAAATCTGGACTTTTACAAATTGATAATTCTGCATTTTTTCAGTTATTTATAAATGATAAATTAGTATTGGAAAGAAAAAATGGAACGTTTTTTAAGGATACTTTAATGGCTTCAAAAAGAGATTCTTTTCTTTATTCTAAAAATTTTCTGTCAGCTTATTTTATTGATTCTACTAAGTTGAAAAATTCGCTTTATTCCGGGAAGAATGTTTTAATACTAAAATTTCTGAATCCAAAATATTATAAATTAGATTGTTCAGAAACTGAGCTTTTTCTTTCTACAGGCAACAATGGTTTCCCAAACAATACTCCCAAAAAAAAGTTAAAAGATTCTGCTTTGCCTTGGCTTAGTATAAGCGCCCAAAACGGAATAAAAGATGAGCCAAAAAGTCCGGCAACTCTTTTTATAAAAGAAGGTGAAAAAACTACAGCAGAAACTATTCAAATTGAAATTAGAGGGAATACCTCTCAGAGTTTTAAGAAAAAATCTTATAGTTTTAAAGTTTTTTCTGATGATGGAAATTTGAAAAAGGCAGAACTGCTTAATCTTCCAAAACACGAACATTGGATTTTATATGGTCCTTATGCCGATAAATCTTTAATGCGAAATGTGCTAGCATATAATTTGTGGGAGCAATTGGGATATTATGCTCCAAGAACAAAATTTTGTGAATTAAGTATTAATGGTTTTTATCAAGGTGTTTATGTTTTGTGTGAAAAAATCAAGGTTGATACTGCCCGATTGGACTTAGGAAGCGGTTATTTACTTAAAATTGATAGGCCAAAAGGAGCATTTTTTCAGTCAAACATTTCTAATGGGAGAACTCCAAAAACGGTTTTTGAAATTGCTTTTCCAAACAAATCCTCTTTAACTTTTTCTCAAAAAAATCAACTGCACTCTTTTGTGCATTTGTTTGAAGAATCTCTTTTTTTAAGTAATGAAAATAGTTTAGATATTTTTGAAATTATTGATATGAATTCTTTTGTAGATTTTCTGATAATTAATGAATTGTGTAAAAATATTGATGCTTATCGGTTGAGTACTTATTTTCAAATTACTGCTGAAAAGAAAATCAAAATGGGTCCTGTTTGGGATTTTAATTTTTCCCTAGGACTTACTGATTATTTAGATGGGTACGCAACTTCTGGTTTTGTGTATCAAAAAATGGAGGAAGTGCCTTTTTGGTGGAAAAAATTAACACAAAATATTTATTTCAAAACTGCTCTTCAAAATAGGTGGCGAGAATTAAGGTCTTCTGTTTTAAGTGAAGATTCTATTACCAAAATAATTTCTTTTTATTCTTCTGAATTAAATGTAGCAGAAAAAAATAATTTTGAGAAATGGCATTTGCTTGGACAAAAAGAAGTTTGGCCAAATTATTATATTGGGAAAAGTCATTCTGATGAAATTGACTATTTGCAAAATTGGATTTTAGAAAGAGTTCAATGGCTTGATAAGCAGTGGAAAATTAATTAGTTCTTCTCCTAACACAAACCCCAACTGACACAATTCCTTCTAATGATTTTATGGCAGGCAGTTGCCCATAACGCATAGCTTGTTCTATTTCAATAATGTAGTTTCCAGCATTCTCATACACCTTAGAGTCCTGATAAATTTTAGTAAAATCCAAAATATCTCCAATTCCTGTTCCGAGCCATTTTCCAGTCTTGTCTGCCAAAATACACTCTACTGTATCGGTGGTTTTGTGTCCTAAAGGATTTGTGGTGTGTATAAAAACAAAAAGGTTTTGAAAAGGATAATTATTGTTGTGGCGAATATTAATTTCTGAATAATAAACTGTTGTTGTGTCCGAAATATTGAGGTTAAATTCTATCAAACTATCTGTGTGCCAACTATTATTTATTTCTGTATCTGCTCTAAAAAGAACATTGTTTGTGCAAGAAAATAATAAAAACATAAGCAGTACAATTAAGCAATTCCTCATTGTTTTTTGTGTCTTTTGTGTTTGAATCTTCTTTTATTTTTCTTCTTTTTTTGGCTTTTCTTATCAAATCGGTTGATGTTGTCTTGCCCCATTCCGTTTTCAAAATCTTGCACTTTTATTTTTTCTTCCACTACAAAATCTTCTAATTTGTCAGGAAGCGTTCCCTCTTTATTTAGAGTTATTATTTCTTTTACCCTTTCTAGGGTTAGCTCTATCAAATTAAAAGAATCGCCCATATACACATACCACATTTTCTTTTTAAAAATATCCATTTTCAAAAATCTGGCTTTGTCTTTTTTTGTTTTTAATAAGGTTTTAGTATTTGGAAAATCTTTTAGTGCATCTAGATATCCATCTAGTTCATAGTTCAAACAACATTTGAGCCGACCACATTGTCCTGATATTTTTTGTGGATTAATCGAAAGCTGCTGATACCTTGCGGCAGAAGTAGAAACAGAAGAAAAATCACTCATCCAAGTAGAGCAACAAAGCTCTCTACCGCAACTTCCAATCCCGCCCAACTTTGCCGCTTCTTGCCTTGTACCAATCTGCCGCATTTCAATTCTTATCATAAATTTTCTGGAAAAAGATTTAATTAATTCCCTAAAATCTACTCTTTTCTCAGCTGTATAGTAAAAAATTGCTTTTGTATTATCTCCCTGATATTCTACATTACTAAGTTTCATTTCTAACTTATGATCTAGCACTAAAAGTTTTGCTTTTTCAAGCGTATCTTTTTCTAATGCTATTGCTTTTTCCCATTTTTCAATATCAGTAGTTTTGGCTATTCTGTATATTTTTTTTGGGCGTTCCTTTTCAAAATTTACCCTCTTTCTTTTCATTTGCAACATCACCAATTCCCCAGTAAGGGAAACCACCCCAATATCATGCCCAGGAGAACCCTCCACCGCCACAATATCTCCTACTTTTATCGCTATATTATCTGGGTTGATGTAAAACTCCTTTCTATCTTGCTTGAACCTAACCTCCACCGCACTATCTTCATCTTTATTTAAGGCACTTATTCCTTCCAACCAATTAAAAATAGAAGAATTACTGCACCCTCTTGCTAGGGAAGTTTCACATGTATTACAGCTATTGCAAGCACTCATTTTTTATTCAAATTTTAGTTTGCTAATTTACGCTTTACTTTTAAAAGGCGCATCATTTGCAGTGATAGCTCATAAAAAAGAATTTTTGGATTGGCATTTCTTTCAATATTTCCTATTGATTTTTCTAATTTTTTGAAAATAGAAACACTATTTTCTCCGTGTATGAATGGGGCAAAATTGCTTATGAATTCTTCTTCCTGCTTTTCTGCTTTCAGCAAACTTTGGTTATTGGTATTCAAAATAAGGCATTCTCTGATTATTCTTAAAGCATATTTTAAAAATTCTTTCTGATTTTCTCTTCCAATTTTTGCGATATTATCTGTCCAGCTTACTAAATCTACCAAATTTGCTTTGTAGCATATTTGCATCCATTGCTGAAAATCTTTTAGCATGGGCTTCTCTTGTATTTCCTCACCACTTAGCTGTATTGCTTTACTTAAATTTCCAGCAGCAATTTGAGCAATTGCCCTAGATTTTTCTGCTGTTATTTTTTGTGTGTTTTGCAAATACTCTCCTATTTCTTCTGGGGTTGTTTTTTTGGTTTTTACTATTTGCATCCTTGAAGTAATGGTTGGCAGTAGTTGCTCAAAATCCTCTGACACCATCAAAAAATAAGTTCCTTTTGGCGGCTCTTCAATAAGTTTTAAAAGTTTATTTGCACATGATAAGTTCATTTTTTCTGGCAACCAAACAAGAACAATTCTAAAGTCGGATTCATAATTTTTTAGTGCAACTTTCTTTTGCAATTGCTCTGCTTCATGTTTGTAAATTACTCCTTGTTTATTTTCTGCTCCTAAAAATTGATACCAAGTGGAAAGGGATAAATAGGGGTTTTCTAAAACTATTTCTCTCCACCTAGATATAAAATTATCGCTTATTGGGTTTTTAATATTATTGATTTTTAGCACAGGAAAAATAAGGTGCAAGTCAGGATGAGAAAGAGAATTGTACATCAAGCAAGAATGACAAGTATTGCAAGAATCTACTTCTGATTTTTGCTCACAATTAAGATATTGGGCGTAAGCAATTGCTAGTGCTAATTTTACACCTCCACTGCTTCCTAAAAAAAGCTGAGCGTGTGCAATTCTACCCTTTACAACAGAGTTTATTAGCTCTTTTTTTATGGTTTTATTTCCTGGTATTTCTGCAAAAAGCATTCTTTTTTCTTTTGTGTCAAAAGTAAGAAATTCAAAGGAGTATTTTTGCTTTTATTTTACTTTTGCAGAATGAAAAATATTTCGGAAGTTTCTTTACAAAATAAAAGGGTGCTAATTCGTGTAGATTTTAATGTCCCATTAGATGAAAATTTTAATATTACAGATGATAGCAGAATTGTGGCTTCCATTGCTACAATTAAAAAAGTAATTGCTGATGGCGGAAAAGCAATAGTAATGTCGCATTTGGGCAGACCAAAAAATGGTTTTGATGAGCGGTTTTCACTAAAACATACCGTAAAACATTTATCTAAATTATTGGGTGTTGTGGTTAGTTTTAGTAGTGATTGTATTGGTGAAAATACTATTGCTGATATTTCAAAAATGAACAATGGAGAGGTGTTAGTTTTAGAGAATTTACGCTTTTATAAAGAAGAAAAAAGTGGCGATAAAAAGTTTGCAAAACAGCTAGCTGATTTGGCAGATGTGTATGTAAATGATGCTTTTGGTACAGTACACAGAGCACACGCATCAACCGCAATTATTGCCGAATTTTTTCCAAAGGATAGGTATTTTGGTTATTTGTTAAGTGCCGAAATTGAGTCCTTACAAAAAGCTTTGGAAAACCCAAAAAGACCTTTTACCGCTATAATTGGGGGAGCGAAAATCACAGGAAAAATTGATGTAATAACTGCTCTTTTAGAAAAAGTGGACAACCTAATTATTGGTGGCGGAATGGCTTATACTTTTGCAAAAGCAATGGGTGGAAATATTGGAAATTCTTTAGTGGAGGAAGAAAAAATAGAGTTAGAAAAATAGCTTATTGAGCTTGCAAAAAACAAAAATGTGAACTTATGCTTGCCTACTGATTCTGTAAATGGCATTAAATTTGATAATAGTGCCAAAATAAATATTACCGATATTTTATCAATTCCTGATGGGTTTATGGGGTTGGATATTGGAGGGGAAAGCATTGCAGAATTTTCTGAAATTATTCAGAAGTCCAAAACCATTATTTGGAACGGGCCAATGGGAGTATTTGAAATGTCAAATTTTGAAAATGGAACTAAAAAAATTGGAGAGGCAATATGTAGCGCTACTAAAAATGGCGCTTTTTCCTTGATTGGTGGTGGCGATTCTGTGGCAGCAATCAAAAAGTTTGGAATGGCTAAAAAAGTAAGTTATATCTCCACTGGCGGTGGAGCAATGTTAGAGTTTTTGGAGGGGAAAAAACTACCAGGAATAGAGGCTATTCTTTCTTAAAATTTTCTTCTACTTTTTCTTTAACCCCTTTTGCTTTATCTTGAATTTTTTTAAATATATTTTTGTGCTGCTGAAAATATGGGGTAAGCATTTCTAATAAATTCTCGGTTGGAGAATAAAGCTGAGAATCTTGTTTTGTATTATTTGAAATAAGCTCAAATTTTGATTCTGCTGTAAGCAAAAAACTAACTATTAGTGCAATTTTTAGTAGTCCAAAAACTGCCCCAAAAATTCTACTAATAAAACCAAGTGCCAGTGCTTTGGTAAGTTTGTTGACTAAAATCCCAAATACTTTTATTAGTAAAATAGTAGCCACAAACAAAATAGCAAATGCGATTATTGGCTTAAATTGCTCATAATTGTTAAAAAAACCATCCAAATGTGGCTCTAACAATTTGGAAAAGTTTACCGCAATATAAATTCCCACAATTAAGGATAACAATCCTGTAACTTCTTTAATCAAGCCATTAGAAAATCCTTTTATCAAACCATAAAGCAGGGGTACGGAAATTGCAATATCTAAATAATTCATGGGTGTAAAGATATTAATTACTTTTGCCGACATGGATGATTTGAACAAAAAATGGGAAGAGCTACTTTTGAGGTTACAAAAAGATGTTGCGGATGATTTGGATTTGAAAGGTGTACTTTTCTTAATTGGGGTGCAAGAATTGCAAATGGGAATCAAAAATTTCAGTAAAGAAGAAAAACAAGATCTTCTGCATTTGGCAGTATGCAAACTACTTGCACCTTTTGGTTATTATCAATTTGAAAAAGTGGATACAGATGGTTGGCCACATTTTACAGAATTAAAAGCAATAAAAAATCTCACTGACAAGCAGCAAGATTTGTTAATAAAAGAGGCGATTATCAATTATTTCGAACCCACCTCTTAATCTTTTTTCAAAAAGAAAATAATTAATCTATTTCTATGGTTTTGCTTACGGTTTTGTGTTTTAGCAAACGAATTACATTGCTTCCAGTAAGCTCATTAGTTCCTACCCATTTACTTACCTCAACATTTAATATTGCTTCATGCTCGAAAACATGTTCTGTTTTTCCGCTATAATCTGTCGATTGCTCATCAGAAATTTCTGAATATTGCCCAGATTGGCTAATTTGTCCATCTTGATGCAATCTTACTCTTGCTCCTTCAACAGGAAGTCCGTTTACATCAATAATTGTGATGATTGCCATAGTATCCGCATCTTTTTTGCAAGAAGAAAAAGTGCTCATAAAAGCGATAATCGCTCCTAGAAATAAAAATTTAAGAATTTTGTTTTTCATAATTGTTTTAATTATTGCTTTCTTTGTAATTGAATTAGCAAATATATACAATTTTATAAAATGTTAGATACTGTAAAGCAATTACTACAAGAGGTAGAGGATTTTTCTCCAAAAACAGAAAATGAAGTAGAAGAATTTCGCCTTACTTTTTTGGGTAAAAAGGGGTTAATGAATGAGCTTTTTGTAGCTTTTAAAGATGTCCCTGGTGAAAAGAAGAAAGAATTTGGACAAGCAATAAACACGCTCAAGCAAAATGTGCAAGCAAAAATAGATGAATTTAAACCAGCAGAAAAACAAGTGCAAGATGTTATAAAACAAATTTCTACTGTTTTACCAATAAGTTATGAAACAAGACAAATCGCAATTGATATTCCAGCTGAATTTGCAGGACAAAG
>CAYVKX010000077.1:0-9182 GCA_964452095.1 uncultured Weeksellaceae bacterium | reverse complement strand
AATGGAAATTATAGTACTAGAGCACTGCAGTTGCAAGCAATTATTGATTCTTCAGTAAATGCAGACCCTAATGGTTTTTATACACATACCGAATTTTTGACGAATATTAATGCTTCAGTTGGAAGTGGTTATTCTATTGTTGGTCTCACAGAATTGATGGATGCAAGAGTAAATTACATACAAGCTCTTCCAGAATTTACAGCTACTCCTCCAACTATTTCTAACATTACCGCTAGTCCAGCAAATCCTACTCCTCACTCTACTGTTACTATTTCTGCTGAAATCACTAATGTTTCTGATGCTTATTTGGGTTATCGTTTTAAGTTTCATGATGCTTTTAAAAAAGTAACAATGACTAATAATGGAAGTGGAACTTTTAGTGCAACTATCAATGTGGATGCTAGAGATGTGCAGTATTATATTTATGCCGATAATAATGATGCTGGAATGTTTTCTCCTGAAAGAGCAGAAAAAGAATTTCACCAATTGGCGGTGGTGAGTGATTTGGTTATTAACGAAATAATGGCAACAAATGTGAGTGTAGTTGCCGACCAAAACGGTGAGTTTGATGATTGGGTAGAGCTTTATAATGGAGGTACAGCAGCTATCAATTTAAATGGATTTTTCCTTTCTGATGATGAGAATACACTTAACAAATGGACTTTTCCAAGTACTACTATTGGAGCCAATGATTACTTAATTATTTGGTGTGATACTATGGGTACTGCACAAGCAGGTTTGCATACTACCTATCGCCTTTCTTCCGACCAAGAGGAAGTGTACTTGACTGACCCAAGCGGAACGGTAATTGATGCTGTTCATTTTGTAAATATGCCAACTGATGTGGCTTATGCGAGAATTCCTAATGGAACAGGAACTTTTATTCATCAAACAGCAACTCATAATGCAAATAATCAATTGGTATCTTCTGTAAATTCTATAGAAAATAATTTAGAAAAACTGAGAGTTTACCCAAATCCATCTAACAATAGAATTTATATTTTAGGAGCAAAGGGTAATTTTAGTATTCATAATTTGATGGGACAAAGAATTTATTCTGAGGATGTAAATTCTACTATTTCTGTAGATATTTCTTCTTGGAAAGCAGGAGTGTATTTTGTAAAATCAAACGATAAAGTAGTAAAAATTATAAAACAATAAAATGAAGAAATTATTAATTATTTGTGCAATTTTTCTAGCAATTTCTGCTTGCAAAAAAGATGCAGGAGAAGGAGGGACTTCAGTAATTCAGGGGAGAGTAATGAACTATGCTATATCCTTTAATGGTAGCTCAAACGATACCACTATTTTTCCAAAAGCTAGAAAAGATGTATATATTATTTATTCCTCTGATGAGGATGCTGTTTATGATGATAATTTTGAAACTAATTGGGATGGTACTTTCCGATTTGAGTATCTAAGAAAAGGAGATTATACTATTTTTATTTATCAGGATAGTGCAATTGTTGGAAACATCAATTATGATTATCCTGTATTCAAGCATATTGAAATAACATCAAATAATTCTACAAATATTTTGGAAGATTTTATGATTCTAAAAGAACCTAATCTTTAGTGAGTAATTTACCTCAAATAGTTGCTGATTTTACGCCCATTACATTAAACGAAATGGATGGGGTGAAGCTAATGAGTAGAACAGATACAAAGTTTGCTTTTAAGCTGAAAAAACTTCTAGAACTACTAAAAAGATTGCAACCATTTTATAGCGTACTTACTATTGATGGAAAAGTAGTTCACGATTACAAATCGCTTTATTTTGATACTGATAAGAGGAAATTCTATATCGATCATCATAATAGTAGGGTAAATAGAAATAAGATTCGCTTTAGAGAATATGTGGGGAGCGGACTTACTTTTTTGGAAATTAAGCTTAAAAACAACAAAGGAAAAACCATCAAAAAGAGGATGAAGGTTGCTAAAATATCGGAGCAACTCTCGGATGAGCATAAAGCGTATATTGAGAAAATAATTGGAAAGAAACTGGATGTAAGTGCAAAGCAATGGATTAATTTTAGCAGAATTACTTTTGTGCATAAAACCCAGAAAGAAAGATTAACTATGGATGTAAATCTTACTTTTGCAAATAATGAAAATTCAGGAGATTTGAAAGATATTGTAATAGCAGAGGTAAAGCAAGAACGCATGAGTCGTTCTTCTGATTTTATGCGTATTGCCAAAGAGATGAGTATCTTACCTATGCGGCTTAGCAAATATTGCATTTCTACAATGCAACTCAACCCAGAAATAAAACAAAACAGATTTAAAAAAAAACTATTATTTATTAACAAATTAAAACGAGCATAATGGAACTATTATTAATTTTATTAAAAGGAGGAATGGAATTTTTAGGGACACCACTTTGGGATTCTGAAGATTTTTTCAAATTACTGATTAAAGGAGTTTTTAACCTAGGGGTTATACTAATTGTTGTCAGGTATATTTATTATCCTGTGACAAAAAACAAGGATTATTTATTTACTTTTTTACTGATTAGCTTAACGGTATTTCTTTTGTGTGTCCTTTTAGATAGTGTAAAACTTCAACTTGGTTTTGCATTGGGGCTTTTTGCTATTTTTGGTATTATTCGCTACAGAACCGATCCGATTCCTATTAAGGAAATGACTTATTTATTTTTAGTCATTGGTATATCGGTAGTAAATGCACTTGCCAACAAAAAGATTAGTTATGCCGAGCTTGTTTTTGCTAATTTTCTGATTGTATTCGTTACTTTTGGAATGGAGCGCCTTTGGCTGCTTAGGCACGAAACTAGAAAGAACATTATTTATGAAAAAATTGAGCTGATAAAACCAGAAAATGAAGCGAAATTGTTAGCCGATTTAAAAGAAAGAACAGGTATTGATATTATTCGTTTTGAGATTAGAAGAATTGATTTTTTAAGAGATGTTGCCAACATTCGAATTTTCTATTATGAGGACGACTCTGAGTAAAATATTTCTACTTTTTATTTTACCTCTTTCTCTGTTTTCACAAGAAAATGATTTCCAAACTTGGACAAGCATTTCTGCTAGTAAAAAGATAATAAAGAAAACAGATTTATCTATAAAACAAGGAGTTCGTTTCAGGGAGAATTCATCCATATATTCTAAACTTTTTACAGATATAAAAATTAAAAGAAAATATAATAAACATTTCAGCTATACTGTTGGTTATCGCTTTTCTAATGATTGGGATAAGCAATTGGAATTAAGACAAAAAAACAGATTTTATTCGGATGTTTATTATAAAGATAAATACAAAAAAAGGTTTTTGCTTGCTGTTCGTTCCAAGTTACAAACACAAGGAAATGTAAAGGGTTATTCCACTACTTTTAGGCAAAAATCAGCATTGGCTTATAATATCAGAAAAACAAAATTAGAGCCATCAATTGCTTTGGAATATTTCCTGCCTTTTGAAAGCATGCTAATAGAAAAATTGCGTTATACCATTGGACTTTCTCATCCTATTTCAAAAGATTTAGATTTTGAATTAGCATACAGAATTCAGCAAGAATTTTACACCAATAATCCTGAAACATTGTTTATCTTTGAAGGGAAATTATCTTACAGTTTTTAGCACATTATGAAAGAAGAAAAAATAGAATTAATATTTACAAAAGCCCAATTGTCAGAACTGGACTTAGTCGAACAAGGATTAATTGAAAAAGCAAAAAATGCTTATTCCAATGCTTATGCGCCTTATTCTGGTTTTTTGGTTGGGGCGACAGTTTTATTAGAAAATAATGAAGTAATAAGCGGAAATAATCAGGAAAATGTGGCTTATCCCTCTGGGCTTTGTGCCGAAAGAGTTGCACTTTATTATGCTGGAGCAAAGTATCCAGAAATGGTGGTAAAAACCATTGCAATTTCTGCAAAATCAAAAACTTATGACATTACTGATGTGGTGAGCCCTTGTGGTGCTTGTAGGCAAGTAATGGCTGAATATCAGCAAAAACAAAAGCAAAAGATTAGAGTGCTTTTACATGCTCCAAATGATGAGGTTCTGATTGCAAATTCAGTAGAAGATTTGCTTCCATTTATGTTTAACTCAGAGCAGTTAAGAAAGTTTTAGGGAGAAGACAGGAATCATAACACAGCTTTTATCTTTTCGAACAAAGTGAACAGTTTATTCTTTTTATCTAACATCTAAAACTCAAATCTAATACCTACATATTCCTTCTGTACTGCCCGCCAACTTCAAATAGTGCATTAGTAATTTCTCCTAACGAGCAAACCTTTCCTGCATCCATTAACAATCCGAATATGTTTTTGTTTTGAATTGCTGCATTTTGCAAATTACTTAATAGTGCTGCAGATTTATCTTTACTTCCTTTATGCAACTCATCTAACATTGTAATTTGGTATTGTTTTTCTTCTTCTGTTGCTCTAATTACTTCTTCAGGAATTACAGTAGGAGAACCTTTTTTATTCAGGAAAGTATTTACTCCAATAATTTGGTATTCCCCAGTATGTTTTAGGGTTTCGTAATGCAGACTTTCTTCTTGTATTTTACTTCTTTGATACATAGTCTCCATAGCACCTAATACACCACCTCTTTCTGTAATTCTATCAAATTCAGTAAGTACTGCTTCTTCTACCAAATCAGTTAATTCTTCAATAATAAACGCTCCTTGTATAGGATTTTCATTTCTAGCCAATCCTAACTCTTTATTGATGATTAATTGGATTGCCATTGCTCTTCTAACTGACTCTTCAGTAGGAGTAGTGATGGCCTCATCATAAGCGTTAGTATGCAGGGAATTACAGTTGTCGTATATTGCATATAAGGCCTGCAATGTAGTACGGATATCATTAAAATCAATTTCCTGTGCGTGTAGGGAACGACCAGAAGTTTGGATATGGTATTTTAACATCTGAGCTCTTTTGTTGGCTCCATATTTGTTCTTCATGGCTTTTGCCCAAAGTCTTCTGGCAACACGCCCAATTACTGCATATTCAGGGTCTACACCATTACTAAAGAAGAACGAAAGATTAGGTCCGAATTCATTAATGTCCATTCCTCTACTTAAGTAGTATTCCACATAAGTAAATCCGTTAGCAAGGGTAAAGGCCAATTGTGATATTGGGTTGGCACCTGCTTCAGCAATATGGTATCCTGATATAGAAACAGAATAGAAATTTCTTACGCCATTTTCAATGAAGTATTCTTGTACATCACCCATCATTCTTAGGGCAAATTCAGTTGAGAAAATACAAGTGTTTTGTGCTTGATCTTCTTTTAGGATATCTGCTTGCACTGTACCTCTAACTTTAGTTAAAGTTTCCACTTTTATTTTTTGGTAGATGTCATTTTCTAGTACTTCATCTCCTGTAACTCCAAGTAGGTAAAGTCCTAACCCATTATTTCCTTCAGGAAGTTTTCCTTGGTAGGTTGGTCTTGTTACACCTTTCTTTTTATAGATTTCAACTATTTTATTATCTACCTCTTTCTCTAGACCGTTTTCCTTTATGTATTTCTCACATTCTTGATCAATGGCAGCATTCATAAAATAAGCCAACATCATAGGAGCAGGTCCGTTTATTGTCATACTTACGGAAGTCATAGCATTTGCCAATTCAAAACCAGAGTAGAGTTTCTTTAAGTCATCCAAACAACAGATGGAAACTCCTGCATTACCAATTTTTCCATAAATATCAGGTCTGTCTCCAGGGTCGTTTCCGTAAAGGGTTACCGAATCGAAAGCAGTAGAAAGTCTCTTTGCTGGCATTCCTTGACTTACTAAATGGAATCGTTTATTAGTTCTTTCAGGTCCTCCTTCACCAGCAAACATTCTTGTTGGATCTTCTCCCTCTCTTTTAAAAGGAAATAACCCTGCTGTAAATGGGAATTCCCCTGGAACATTTTCTTGTAATTGCCATTTCAAAAGGTCTCCCCAAGCCTCATATTTTGGTAAGGATATTTTTGGAATAGAAGAACCGGATAGGGAAGTAGAGTCTGTTTTAATAGAGAGTTCTCTATCCCTAACTTTAAATTTGAAAATCTTCTCTTGGTACTTCTTTTGTACTTCTTCCCAACTGTCAATTAGTATTTTGTTCTTAGGATGTAAATCCAATAATAAGTTTTCGTATTGAGCTTTTATCTGAGTAATAACATCAGCAGATGCATCTGTTAAAATCTCTAGTGATTTCTGTAATGCGTATAACTTCTGTGCAATATCTTTTTGGTCGCTTGACCATTTGTCGTATGCTCTGTTGTTTTCTGATATTTCAGATAGGTAACGAACTCTAGAAGGAGGGATGACAAATATCTTCTCACTCATTTCATCCGTTATCTCAAAAGATGAATTGAAGTTTCCTAGTCCTTTCTCAGAGAACTTATCCATTATTGCTTTGTAAAGAGAGTTGGCTCCTGGGTCGTTAAACTGTGAAGCAATCGTACCATATACGGGCATAGAATCTACATCTTCATCAAAGCGAATATTGTTTCTTTGGTATTGCTTTTTTACATCTCTAATGGCATCTAGCCCTCCTTTTTTATCAAATTTATTGATTGAGATAAGGTCTGCAAAGTCCAGCATATCAATCTTTTCCAATTGAGTAGCAGCACCATATTCTGGTGTCATTACATAAAGGGAAACATCCGAATGTTCAATAATTTCAGTGTCGGATTGACCAATACCTGAAGTTTCCAAAATGATTAAATCATAGCTTGCAACTTTCAGTACATCAATAGCATCTTGCACATGTGCAGATAAAGCAAGGTTTGCCTGCCTTGTTGCCAATGAACGCATATAAACTTGATCAGATTTAATGGCATTCATTCTTATTCTATCTCCTAAAAGTGCACCTCCAGTTTTTCTTTTGGAAGGATCAACAGAGACAATAGCAATATTTTTATTTGGGAAATCAGCAATAAATCTTCTTACTAACTCATCAACTAATGATGATTTACCTGCACCACCAGTACCTGTAATGCCTAGTACTGGAGTTTCTGATTTTGAAGCAATTTCTTTAATTTCAGATAGGATAGAAGCATGTTTTTCTGGGCAATTTTCTGCAGCTGATATCATACGAGCAATTGCATTTATATTTTGCTCTTTTATCTCAGCTATTCCACCTTCTAGTTTTTTTCCAACTAAAAAATCCGATTGTTTTATAAGGTCGTTTATCATCCCTTGCAGTCCCATTTCTCTACCATCATCAGGGTGATAGATTCGTGTGATACCGTATGCTTCAAGTTCTTTTATTTCTTCAGGTAAAATAGTACCTCCACCACCAGCAAATATTTTTATGTGTGTAGCTTTTTTCTCTTGCAATAAATCATACATATACTTTAAGTACTCAGTATGTCCTCCTTGGTAAGATGTCATTGCAATTGCATTTGCATCTTCTTCAATAGCACAATTTACTACTTCTTCTACACTTCTATCATGCCCCAAATGAATTACCTCACAACCTGTTGCTTGTATAATTCTTCTCATAATATTAATGGCAGCATCATGCCCATCAAATAGGGAAGCAGCTGTTACAATTCTTACTTTATTATTGGGAGTATATCTTTCTACTTGTTCCATAGTATGTCCTTTATTTCAGTTGGCAAATATAAAAACTTTTCTAGTTGCAGCTTCCTAGTATTGTTAAACAAAGAGTAGGGCTTTATTTTGTCATGCCGAACTTTATGTGAGGTATCTTCCTATTCCAGAGTTAAAAACTCATCATTCAGAAACTTCCAACTTCTGTTAAAATCAGTTATTAACTTATCTTTTTTCTCCCTTCTCCATTTCTTGATTTCCTTTTCTCTTTCAATAGCATGCTCAATATTAGAAAATCTTTCATAATACACTAGGTTATAGCAAGAGTATCTGCCAGCAAAGGTTGTTTTATTTCCTTTGTTTTGGAGGTGTTCGTATAATCTTCTTTCAATTTGATTTGTAACTCCTGTGTATAGCACAGTTTTTAAATCATTAGTAATAATATAAACTATGTAATTATGTCCTATTGGTTTCATTTACTAGGATATGGAAGTTCTCTCATATTTATTCGAGAAGACATCTTATTGTTTTTATATTTACCTGTCATGCCGAACCTTGCGTGAGAAATCTTTCTATTCTTTTTAGATTTGGAAGATCTCTCAATCGCTTTGCTCATTTCGAGATGACATTAAAAAGCCCGAATAGCACGCACAAAGTAAGTGTAATCCTTATAGTCGTTGTACTGATAGCCATAATAGAAATCCTGTTCCCAGGCGTAATAGATATTATACTCGCTACTACTCCAATAGTAGGCACTAGCAAAAGCAGAGCCCCCATTGGCTTGTGCTGTGGTGTTTATAGCGGCTTTGTTTTGGTACATTGCGTTCAATTCATCTTTGCTTGGCAAAAACCAATCTGTAAAGCCCTGTGCTGTATTATCAGCACATTTATCTGCTGCTATATTAGCAGTGCTGCATCCATTTAGAATATCTAAAGTGTTTTGTGCTCCTGTACCTATTGCTGTTCCATCAGCTCCACTTAGTGTTGTTCCATAACATCCCCACTGTGCAGTTCCTAAGTCATTAATATCACAAACTAAGCCGTGTGTGTTATCGTTAGGGTCCACCCAAAATACAACCCCACCATCTCGGTAATCTCCAATTACTGCAACTGGGATTGCTTCCACAACAATAGTTTGTATAGTAGTGTCTGCTCCTGCATTATTTGTGGCTATTAGTGTTATCGTATAACTACCTACTACACTATATATATGTTGTAGGGTTTTGGCTAGTGCTTGTGTTTCCATCTCCAAAGTCCCAAGCCCAAGTAGTTGGGTTGTTGGTACTGTTATCCGTAAAGCTTACAATGGTGTTTGCAACAACAGTATCAGCAATACTAAATGCCGCTACTGGCTCATATACTATGCTTGCTGTAGTAGCTGCCCAAATTGGGCTGTTGCTTGCAGTATTATAGGTTAATACCATATTGTCGCTTGTGGGTGGGTTTAGCGCCAACCAGTTTGTGCCATTCCAAAATAATATTTCACCTACTGTTGTGCCGTTAGCAAAGGTGCCTGTTGCTCCTTGTAGACCCTGTGCACCTGTTAATCCAATAGGTCCTTGTGGTCCTACTGCTCCAGTATCTCCTGGTAATCCTTGTATTCCTTGTGCCCCTGTCAATCCAATAGGTCCTTGTGCACCTGTAGCACCAACTGCTCCGTCAATACCATTTG
>CAYVKX010000076.1:0-9405 GCA_964452095.1 uncultured Weeksellaceae bacterium | reverse complement strand
ATGATGATGATGATGATGATGATGATGATGATGATGATGATGATGATGATGATGGCGACAGCACAGTTGTTGTTCCAACTTCATTGTTTACCCCTGAAGTAACTATTGCTTTAACAAATCCTAATTGTAATAGTATTACTGATGTAACTGTTGAAATGCTTCAAACTGCAGGCGAAATAGATATGTTAGCAGCTGTAATATCTACAGATGGCGGTTATTTCGAATTTGCCAGTTTAGCTGTAGGAGATATTGTTGGTTCATCTTCAGTACAAGCAGCAGGAGGAAATATAAATATTACTGCTACATTAAGTGTTAGTATGATATTTGGTAATTTTGCAATAATAAATGCAAATAATGTTGTAGATGGCAATTATTTAGGAGCATTTGTTTTTTCTAATACCAATGGTGGTGGCGTAAATATAACTACTTCTTCTTTAACAGTACCAGATACTAATACTACTACAGCAGGAAATTATTCAGTTGCATTGTTAAGTGGAGTTTTTGTAACGCCAAATGCACCTTTTGTTGTGTTTACAACTACAATGAGTTCAGAGTTGGGCGACCATCTGATACAAATTGATTCACTTGCATTGAATTGTGGAGGTGGCTTGCGACTTGCAGCACCAAGTGCAAATTCCTTAAAAGTATATCCTAATCCTTCTAATGGTGTTGTAAATCTTGAAGTTACAAACTCTGAAGAAAAGAATGTTTCTTATACGCTTATCAACTCTTTAGGGCAAGTAGTAAAATTAGTTGATTATGGATTAACAACTAATATATCTGAAACAATTGATATTTCTGATAAAGGGATTTATTTTATACAACTAAATGTTGGAGGAGAAATTACCTTTAAGAAATTAATAATTAATTAAATTCCAAATAAAATAAAAAAGAGAGCTTACAGAAATGTAGGCTTTTTTTTTATCTTTGATTTTATCTTTTTTTAAAATGCGTTTTATCCTAATTATATTTTTATTTTTTCTCTCGTGCAAACACGAGCCAATAATTCCTATTGTTTCTGAGGATGAAGCTTGCGATTTGGGCTATGTTGATTTTACAAATTCCATACTTCCTTTACTGCAAAATTCTTGTGCAACAGTAAATTGTCATGATGAAATCACTCATGAGGAAGGTTTACGATTGACTTCCTATAATGGCATAATGGATGATGATGAATTTGTTGTGGCAGGAAGTTATAAGAAAAGTGAATTGTACGAATCCATCACTGAAAACCCGAATGATGATGATTTTATGCCGCCAACTAATTCTGGTATTTCACCTTTAACCGATTCTCAAATTCAAATGATAAAAGATTGGATAATGCAAGGGGCTTTGGAAACGGATTGCGGTTGCGATACTACTTCCTATTATTTTGCTACTGATGTTTTTCCGATTTTTGAGAATAATTGCATTTCTTGTCATGCTGGAAACCACCCAGAAACTACTTATAGATTGACTAATTATGCTGAGATTTCTGAATCCGTAATTAATGGAAATACGCTAAGTAGAATTAATTCTACTCTTGCAAGTGAAGTAATGCCTCAAAGTGGAAAAATGGATGATTGTAAGATTAAGATTATTGAGAAATGGTTAGAAAATGGTGCGCAAGATGATTAAATATATTATTCCTTTCCTACTTTTGTTTTCTTCTTGTTATTATGATAATCAAGAAGATTTGTATCAATATCTTAATAATTGTGATACTACCAATGTTACTTTTACCAACTCAGTAATGCCAATTATTGCGAGTGAATGTTCTTTTTGTCATCAAGGCCAAAATATGCTGGGAGGAGTAAGTTTGAATAATTATGATGAAGTAATGATTTATGTAACTAATAACGAATTGCTTTCTGATGTTAAAGGTGAAACAAATGTAATGCCAAAATCTGGAATGATGTTAGATTGTAAAATAAAGATAATCGAAAAATGGATAAATGATGGTGCGACAAATAATTAGTATATTTTTATTGCTCTTTTGTTTCACAGCAAATGCTCAGCAATTTTTAGCAAAAAATGGGACTATAACTTTTTTTTCTGATGCACCTATGGAAGATATTGCTGCTGAAAATAAAAAGGTGAGTGCTGTATTTGATGCCGCAACTAATAATTTAGCTTTTCAACTTAAAATTACTGATTTTAAATTTTCTGATCCTTTAATGGAAGAACATTTTAATGAAAATTATTTGGAATCAGATTTGTTTCCAAAATCTACTTTTATTGGGAAAGTAATTCAGAATAAAAATGGTAAAGCAACTGTTGAGGGGGAGTTAACTATTCATGGAAAGACCAATAAAATTAAAGTGGAGGGCTTGCTGAAACAAGAAAATAAAAAAGTAAATATCTCAGCAGAATTTGTTGTAAAACTTGTGGACTATGATATTGATATTCCAACTATTGTGATGTATAAAATTGCAGAAGAAATTGAGGTAAAAGTAAATATTGAACTAAAAGAAGTAAAATGAAAAAGTTAATTTTATTCGGATTTGTATTGCTTTCATTCTCTGTAAAAGCACAAGATGATTTGCTAAATATGTTAGGTGAAGATGATGAGCCAATGTATATCTCCTATCTGTTTAAAGGCACAAAAGTGGTAAACGGACAATCAGTAGAATTGCCAGCAAAAGGTGTTCTTCAATTTACAATTCAGCACAGATTTGGAACATTGAATTCTGGCTTTTACAATTTGTATGGCTTGGATAATTCACAAGTTCGTTTGGGTTTTGATTATGGAATAAAAGATTATTTAGCAGTTGGAATTGGTAGAAGCTCTACAACTAAAACTGTAGATGCAAATGCTAAAATAAGGTTGAAAAGACAATGTAAAGGAAGCAAAACTTTTCCTTGTAGTGTTGTTTTTAATTCAGCTGTTTTTATAAAACAATGGCAATATGCTGATGCACAATTGGAAAGTTTTTTGTTGACCAATCAAATGAGTTTTGCTAATCAGTTACTTATTGCAAGAAAAATAAATAGAGATTTTACAATTCAACTTTCACCAACTATGGTGCATTATAATTTAGTAGAAAGAAAAGATGAGCCAAATGATAAGTTTTCTCTTGGGATAGGAGGGAGAAGAAAAATCACAAAACGCCTTTCGGTAAATGCTGAATATTTTTATCAACTAACTGATAAAGTGAATAATAATGTGCTTTCTTTTGGTTTTGATATTGAGACTGGAGGGCATGTTTTTCAACTTCATTTAAGTAATTCTCCTGCAATGATTGCTCCTGCATTTATTACAAAAACTACAGGAAATTGGCTTGAAGGAGATATTTATTTTGGCTTTAATATTTCAAGGGTTTTTACCTTAAGTAAGTAGAGTTTCTTTACTTTTGCTTGGTGCAAAATAAAGAATATGATATAGCAATAGTTGGTGGAGGAATAGTTGGACTTGCTACCGCATTTTCATTGCAATCAAATTTTCCAAAATTAAAGATAGTAGTTTTTGAGAAGGAAAAAGAACTAGCTTTTCATCAAACAGGTAGAAATTCTGGCGTAATTCACTCTGGACTTTATTATAAACCTGGAAGTTTTAAAGCAAAAAACTGTGTTGATGGAAGAAAACAATTGGTCAAATTTGCAGAAGAAAATAATGTTGATTATGATGTTTGCGGGAAAATTGTAGTTGCAATTAACCAGGAAGAATCAGTAAGGTTAGAGCAGTTAAAAATTAATGGAGAACAGAATGACTTAGTTGGTTTAAAGCTTTTATCTCCTGAAGAGTTTAAAAAAATTGAGCCAAATGTTAAGGGTGTAAAAGCACTTTGGGTGCCTGAATCTGGAATAATTGACTACAAAGGTGTAACTATTAAATTGGCTGAAAAAGTAAAATCAATTAATTCAAAAAGTGAAATTGTTGTTGATTGTGAAGTTAAAGATTACAAAGAAAATCATATTAAAACTACAAAAGGAATTTATAAAACCAATCATATTATTTTTTGTGGAGGATTATTTGCAGACAGATTAGCTACAAAAGATAAAGTAGAATTAGATATGCAGATTGTTGGTTTTAGAGGCGATTATTATGAACTTTCAGAAAGTGCAAAAAATAAGGTAAATAATCTTATTTATCCTGTTCCAAATCCTGAATTCCCATTCTTAGGAGTTCATTTTACTCGCATGACAAATGGAGCTATTGAGTGCGGTCCAAATGCAGTTTTTACCTTCAAAAGAGAGGGGTATAGTAAAACAGCTTTTAACCTTAAAGATACGCTTCAAGCTCTTAGTTTTTCTGGGACTCGTAAATTGTTCATAAATCATTGGAAATTTGGACTCAATGAATATAAAAGGGCGTTCTCAAAATCTTTATTTTTGAACGAATTACAAAAGATGATTCCAACACTTCAAATGGAAGATATTATTGAGGGTAGAAGTGGAGTTAGAGCAATGGCTTTGGGGAGTGATGGAGAAGTGATTGATGATTTCAAGATTATGAAAAACGAAAACAATTTACATGTTTTAAATGCACCATCTCCTGCCGCAACTGCTTGTTTGGCAATTGGTAATCAGATAAAAGATTATGCTATTGAGAATTTTAAATTAAACTAATAAAGGATGTTAAAGTTTTTTGGAATTTCAAAAAAGACAAAAATAACTGCAGAAAAAACCACTACTCTTTTGGTTGAAACGCTTGATGAAGTAATAATTAATGGCTTTGTGGAGTTGCAGGATTTTATCAATAATAATAACAATTTGGAGAAAAATCCAAACATTACTGATAACGATATAAAGTGGTTTCGGCTCATTGTTTTTGCGGGTAATTTGAAGTTGCTTTCTACTTCATTTGATGATGTGCAGGCAGAGCAATTGCACAATATGTTGCTTGATAAAATGGTGGAGAAAATAGTAGAAGAAAAAGAGATTGCACTAGAACAATTAAACGATTATATTACTTATATTTCTGATTTAACTAAGCAGTCAGATAATTGTATTGAAGCAATGGCAAAAGCGGTTTTTGATAAATATGCGATTAATGATTTTCAGTCCGATTTATTCAAACGAAAAAATGAAGCAAATCCAGTATTTTTTCAGGAATTAAAAAATATTATGTCCCACTTTATTTGGAATTGGGAAGATTTCCTATACAAGCATAAAATTACTGTCTAAATTCCGGTATAATTTGATGGAGTAATTGCTTTCAGCTCTGTTTTTATCGTATTATCCACATCTAAGGTGTCAATAAATAAAGCTATACTTTCCGCATTAATTACCGAGTTAGTTCTAGTTAGTTCCTTTAATGCTTCATAAGGATTTGGATAGGCCTCTCTTCTTAAAATAGTTTGTATTGCCTCAGCAACAACTGCCCAATTTTTTTCTAAATCAGCAGCAATGTTTGCTTCATTGATAAGTAATTTGTTGATTCCTTTATTTAATGATGCAAGGGCAATAAGTGTGTGTGCAAAAGGCACGCCAATATTTCTTAAAACGGTACTATCAGTTAAATCTCTTTGCAATCTGGAAATTGGTAATTTGCTTGATAAAAATCCGAAAAGAGCATTTGCCATTGCTAAGTTTCCTTCTGCATTTTCAAAGTCAATAGGATTTACTTTATGTGGCATTGCTGATGAACCAACTTCACCCTTCTTTATTTTCTGTTTGAAATAATCCATACTTACATAAGTCCAAATGTCTCTTGAAAAATCAACTAAAATAGTATTGATTCTGCTGATGTTATCCATTAGAGCAGCCAAATTATCATAATGCTCAATTTGAGTTGTAGTTTGTTGTCTCTCTAAATTTAGTGCATCTTTTGTGAAATTATTAGCAAAATTTATCCAATCAATTTTAGGAAATGCGATATGATGAGCATTAAAGTTTCCAGTAGCCCCACCAAATTTTGCAGTAAAAGGAATCGTATTTAACAGTTCTAATTGCTTTTCAATTCTTTCTACAAAAACTTGAATTTCTTTTCCCATTCTTGTTGGTGAAGCTGCTTGTCCATGCGTTCTGGCTAGCATTGGGATTTCTTTCCATTGCTCAACTCTTGATTTTAATAAATCAACTATTTCGTTTAATTTTGGAAGGTAGATATTTTCTACTGCTTCCTTAATTGAATATGGAACGGCAGTATTGTTAATGTCTTGTGAAGTTAATCCAAAGTGGATAAATTCCTTGAATTCTTGCAAACCTAATTTATCAAATTCTTCTTTAATAAAATACTCCACTGCCTTTACATCATGATTAGTGATGTTTTCAATATCTTTAATTCTCTGTGCATCAGCAGCAGAAAAGTTAGAATAAATATTTCGCAAATCTGAAAATTTATCAGCAGGAAAATGTCCTAACTGTAAAATAGAAGCATTGCAAAGTGCAATAAAATATTCTACTTCTACTTGCACTCTGAATTTTATCAGAGCTTCTTCCGAAAAATACTGCTGCAAACTTTGCGTTTTTGTGCTGTATCTTCCATCAATCGGACTTATTGCATTTAAAGGAGTTAGCGTCATTTTTTCTCTTTTTTAAGAAGTTGCAAATTTACTAAATAATTGCTTAATGAATTTGATTTTTCGAAATCATCAGTTTAATGCTCAAATAGTATTTCTTTTACTATTTTTGAAAATGGAATTTTTAATCTTAATAGCTGTAGCAATTTTGCTGATAATAGGGATTATTGGGAGTATTGTTCCTGTTTTGCCAGGTCCTCCAATTTCTTATTCTGCAATTTTAGTATTGCATTTTTTTACTTCTTATCAGTTTGAAACATCTCTTTTAATAACTCTTGCAATGATAGTTGTTGTAATTACTTTTCTGGATTATTGGTTGCAATTTTATGGAGTGAAGAAATTTGGTGGCGGAAAAAAAGCAACTAACGGAACTATTCTTGGTTTGCTTATTGGAATTTTTATTTTCCGACCAATTGGGATTATTGTTGGTCCATTTATTGGGGCTTATATTGGTGCTAAAATGGAGGGGAATGAAGAAGATGCTACAAAAATTGCTTTTGGTTCTATATTAGGTTTCTTGGGGGGGACTCTCTTAAAGTTAGGAGTTAGTGGCTTTATAATTTATCAAGTATTTATTATAGTTTTCTGATGAAATATAAACTCTCAGTTGTTTCCTACCTTAATACCATTCCATTTATTTATGGATTGAAGCAAAGCGGTTTAGATAAAAAATTGGATATTAGTTTGGATATTCCATCTGTTTGTGCTGAGAAACTATTAAGTGGAAAAGTGGATATTGGGCTTGTTCCAATTGTTGTAATTAAGCAAATGGAGAATCCTCAAATTATTTCCAATTTTTGCATTGGTGCAGATGGGGAAGTAGATACTGTTTGTCTTTTTTCTGATGTTTCAATTGAAAAAGTAGAAAGTATTTATTTGGATTATCAATCTAAGACCTCAGTGGAACTTTTGAAAATATTACTGAAAGAATATTGGAAGGTTTCTCCAAAATTATTAGTAGCAAATACAAATTATGAAAACGAAATAAGTGGAAAAACAGCAGGGCTTATCATTGGAGATAGGGTTTTTCAGCATCAACATAAGTTTAAGTATGTTTATGATTTATCAGCCATTTGGAAATTACATACGGGATTGCCTTTTGTTTTTGCTTGCTGGATTGCAAATAAAGAAATAGATAAGAATTTCCAAAAAGAATTTAATAATGCCCTTAAATTTGGCGTTACTAATATTGAAAAAGCCATTAAATCAGCAGCCAATATTTATAACCATTGTAAAAACCCTACTGATTATTTAAACAATAAAATTTCCTATGTTTTAGATGCTGAAAAGCAAAAAGGAATGGATTTGTTTTTAGGGAAGGTTGGTAGGTAACGGTTGGGTGTATAGTGTTACTCAATTACTACCTTTTTAGTTATTACTTTGTTATGAAGATATATTTTCAGGAAAAATATACCCAATGGAATATGTTTAATGTTTAATTCTTCAAAGTTGTCAGTATATATTTTAATTATTTTACCTTCTATATTTGAAATAGATATTTGTTGGATTTCAACTTCTTTTTCAAAGTTAATAAATAATAAATTGGAGCTTGGATTTGGAAAAATCGTTATTTTGGATTCCAAATAACTTTCGGTAATACCAACAGTACTAATATTGCATTGACCACTATAAAGAGGGTGATTATTTATAAAATTCACCAAACTATTTTTATGCTGACAGAGTAGATATGGCCCTATATTACCAACATTACCATTGTGATACATTAATCCTATATTAGTTCCAACTCCTTCAATCATAACAAATTTTTTACCATTTGTACTTGAAAAAAAATAATCTAATCTAATATGTTTTCTGCTGGATTGATAGTAAACACTATCAACAACATAAGTACCACCATCAATATAAACTCTAAAAGTATCCCCTACAGATAACGATAAGTCATAAATTGTATATTGAGTGGTATCATTTATAAAACTACACCATACTTTTCCTTGGGTTGTGTCTTCTCGTATTAGAAATGTAGCCATTTCTGAGCTCCCCCTAAAATATTTTACTTTTTTGTTCAGGACAGAAGAAATTAGAGTGTCAGAAATATATGAGATACTATCATTTACAGCACCAAATAACTGTTCAGTTTTCATGTTCCAAGAAGTTTGATTACTACCAAAAATGGATTGATATTGTGCATTAGCTGAATTGATGCTAATGATTAAAATCAGGCTGAATGTTTTTAAGTAATTTGTTTTCATAACATTATTGCAGGGTAAGATTCTGGGTTTTGAATATCTTCTTTCCATTGCTCTACAGCATCTATTATCTTTATTCCTTTGAATTGACCGAATAAGTGAGAGTCTTTTTTTAAAGGTTCGTTCGATATTCTTTTTAGAATACTAAGTGTTTCAGTTTTATTCTTTATTAATTTACTCATATAGAAATGACCTAATCCTCCAACTTCTTCATCCTTCTATAATCAATACAACCATCTACTAAACTTTCAAATTCCTTTAAGGTTTTTGGGGCGCCATAATAATCAATAATCCTTTTCTGGTCTTTACCATTTTTTATAAAAGTAATGGTTTTTGGTAAATCAGAAATAGGGGCAGTATATTTATCTTCCATTTCAAAAAAGTTAATTTCAACTGCTTTTTTAAGGATGTAGTTGATAGTTTCCTTACTTACGGTAAATTCATAATCACCCATTTTATCTACAAAGCGTTCCCCATGATAAAAGGCAGAGCCATCAGAAAAAATTTCCATTTTGTAAATAGGGCAAGTACCATAGCATGGGGTTCTTTGCAAGGAAATAATCAATTCTTTTTTCTCCTTTTTTACTTTTTTTTCTGTGCTGTTTTTACTGATTCCGCAAGCAAAAACTAAACATAAAAATAATAGTAAGATTTGTTTCATTTTTATAAATGTTTATTTGCTTATTTGTTTTTGAACCACCTGACTCGTCCTAAAATAAGTTTACAGTTTTAATATTAAATTTGCAGTATTTCTA
>CAYVKX010000075.1:0-9564 GCA_964452095.1 uncultured Weeksellaceae bacterium | reverse complement strand
CAAAACAGCAAACTAAGGAAATAAAAACTGCAATTCAGGTATTGAAAAATTATTATATTCAATTTAGTAAGAAAAATTTTGAAGCGATTTTAAGAGAATCGGATATAAGTGAAAGTATGCTGAAAAAAGTGTATTTGGTAGTAGAAAAATTGAATCCAAATCCTGGAAGTTCTTTGAATAATTCTACCGAAATCACCACTTATATTTTACCAGATTTTTCTGTTTCGTATCAAGATGGGGAGTTGAACTTGAAACTTAATAAAAGCAATAATCGGCAAGTATTTGTAAATAAAAGGTACGAAAAAATGCTTTTAGAATCCAAGGATAAAGAAACTACAAATTTTCTAAAACAAAAAATTGAATCGGCAAATTGGTTTGTAGATGCTATAAAGCAAAGAGAAACTACTCTATACAATGTGATGTTGGCTATTTTAAATTTTCAGAAAGCATATTTTATTAGTGGAAATGAAAAAGATTTAAACCCAATGAAATTGATGGATATTGCTGAAGTTGTTCAAATGGATATTTCTACAATTTCCAGGGTAAGTAATAGTAAATATGTGGAAACATTTTTTGGCACATTTTTGTTAAAAGAACTTTTTTCAGAAGCATACAAAAAAGAAGATGGAACGGAAATTTCTACTAAAGAAATAAAATCAAAATTGCAAGAAATAGTAGAAAAAGAGGATAAGAAAACCCCATTAAATGATGAACAATTAGCCCAACTTTTAGGAGAAGAAGAGTATCATATCGCCAGAAGAACTGTGGCGAAATATAGAGAACAATTAAAAATTCCAGTAGCCAGACTAAGAAGAACTTTATAATGAAACTTTCAAAATTTATTTCTTTTTTGTTCCACCCTATTTTAATGCCAACTTATACACTACTTCTTTTCTTTCAGTTTTTCCCAATTGTTGCACAATATATGTCTGATGAAGAAAAAACTATAATTGTAAGACTGACTATTATTTTTACCTTACTATTTCCACTTATTAGTGTATATATTTTGAAAAAACTAAAAATAGTTTCTAGCATTTATATGGAAAACAAAGAAGAAAGAAGGTGGCCTTTGCTTATCACAATTGGATGTTATTATTTACTATTTAAGTTATTTGAAGGATTTTATATTTACTCAGATGTTGGAAAATTATTGTTGGGTGCTATGCTTATTTTAATTTTTTCGGCTATTATTTCTAACTTCTGGAAAATAAGTTTGCATATGCTTGGTATTGGAGGAGTTTTTGGAGCATTTTTAGCACTTCAATATTTATTTGGAGGAGATATTTCTCTTATTATTTTTCTCATTCTTTGTGCCGGATTTGTTGGGTATGCACGCATTAATGAAGGCGCTCATAATCTGAAACAAGTTTATATGGGTTTTTTACTTGGTGTAATGATAGAATTTCTGATTTTTGTTTTTTAATAAGATTTTTGTAAAAATTGAGTATCATTGCAAAAAAACAAGAAATGGAAAACCCTTCTCAAATAGGGAAGCCAAAGATAGAACGAAAAAGGCATATTGCAAAAACTATTACCTGGCGAATTGTCGGTTCTATTGACACATTAGTACTTGCTACATTTTTTTCTGGCTCATTAGAAGTTGGCGGATGGATTGCTTTTACAGAAGTAATTACCAAAACATTTTTGTATTATTTTCATGAGAGAGTTTGGTTTAAAGCAAATTGGACTTCACACTCTTCTGATAAAATTCAAAAAGATAAAAAAAGACATTTATTAAAAACCTTTTCCTGGCGCTTTGTTGGCACTTTAGATACTCTTTTACTCTCTTGGGTTTTTACAGGAAACCCACTTACGGGAGTGAAAATAATTACGGGAGAATTAATAACTAAAATGCTATTTTATTATTTGCATGAAAGGATTTGGCACACATCAAATTGGGGGGTAATAAAACCAGAGGATCAATCTTCTTTTTTGTAAAAATAATTGATGTTTTTCTCATTATTTTCTTCTCTATTTTTTTCTAATTCTTCATCAATTTCCCATTGATATTTTTTGCGTTCAGGACCTTCATTTTTAAAAAATAATGCAACAATAATACCAGCAAACATGCCTGCTAAATGTCCCTCCCATGAAACCCCTTCATTTGTTGGGAGTATGCCCCAAATCATTGATCCATACAAGAAAATAATAACCATTGATACTGCTGATAATTTTGGATTTTTTCGGATAATTCCACTAACAAATAAAAATGCAGCAAGAGCATAAATTATCCCACTTGCTCCAATGTGAAATGAGGGCCTTCCTATAACCCAAAGCCAAAATCCTGATATAAAAAAGAGCCAAGAAAAAAGCTGTGCAGCAATTTTTTTGTAAAAAGCAAAAATCATTCCTCCTAAAATTAAAATAGGATAAGAATTGTTGATTAAATGTGTGAAATCTTTATGAATAAAAGGTGAAAAAATAATTCCTTTTAACCCACTCATTTTTTGAGGCAAAACCCCAAAATTTACAAAGGATAAATTAAGATTTACTTCTATTATTTTTACAACCCACATTAAAAATAAAAATACAAGAGGGATAAATAAAATGCTAAAAAGTTCTTTTTTATCTGATTTGTTCATTTGCAAATATTGAGGAGTAAAAGTAAACATTTTATACTTATAAATTGTATTTTTACAAAAGATGAAAACAGAGAAAAAACTATTTCTTTTAGATGCTTTTGCACTTATTTATAGAGCATATTTTGCCTTTATTAAAAACCCAAGAATTAATTCAAAAGGACTAAATACTTCTGCAATTTTTGGCTTTGTAAATTCATTAATTGAGGTGATAAATAAGCAACATCCCTCTCATTTGGCAGTGGTTTTTGATACCAAAAAGCCGACTCAAAGGCATATAGATTTTCCAGAATATAAAGCCCACCGAGAGGCAATGCCAGAAGGAATTAGTGAGGCATTGCCTTATATTGATAAATTTTTGGAAGCCATGAAAATTCCAAAATTATATAGAGACGGATTTGAAGCAGATGATGTGATTGGCACATTGGCAAAAAAAGCAGAAAAAGCAGGGTTTCAAGTTTATATGATGACTTCCGATAAGGATTTTGCTCAATTGGTAAGTGAGAATATTTTTATGTATCGACCAGGAAACAAGTGGCAGCCAACAGCAATTTGGGGAATTCCGGAGGTTTTAGAAAGATTTGAAATTCAAAAAGTGGAGCAAGTCATTGATTTTTTAGGAATGATGGGAGATACCTCTGATAATATTCCTGGAATCCCTGGAGTTGGGAAAAAAACAGCACAGAAATTTATCAAACAATACGGTTCAATGGAAGGGCTTTTTGCAAATACTGCTGACTTGAAAGGGAAGCTGAAAGAAAAAGTGGAGGGAGGAAAAGAAATCGGATTGCAATCCAAGCAATTAGTTACTATTATTACGGATGTGCCTATTGAGTTTGATGAAAAAGAATTAAGAGTTGAGCTAAAAAATGAAGATGCTGTAAAATCTCTTTTTGAGCAATTAGAATTTCGGGCATTACTGCCAAGAGTATTGTCCTCAAAATCCAATAATCAAGAAATAAAATCAGTAGTCGAGCCAGTAAAAATAGAGAAAATGGAAGGTGGGCAAATGGATTTGTTTGCCAATACTGAAAACATTATAAAAGAGAAAAAACCACTCCCAACTCATTACAAAACAATTACGAATTTTGAAAAAGCAAAAGAGATTTTTTCGCAAGTGCAGGGGAAAGAAAGATTTGCTCTCGAGCTTTGCTGCTGTTCTAATAATTTTTTGGATGCTACTATTTTAGGAACATCTATTTGCCTAGGGAAAGAAGATGTTTATTTTATTTCTCTTACGGAAAATGAGTTATGCACTTTATTAAAACCTCTTTTAGAAAATGAAAAGAGTATGCTTACTGGAAATGATTTGAAATTCCAAATTAAAGTATTAGCACAGAAAGATATTTTTGTAAAATCTACACTTTTTGATGTTGGTATTGCTCATTATCTTTTACATCCCGATATGCGACACAACTTAAATATATTAGCAGAAAATCATTTGAATTATAGTATAGATTCTTTGGATGATTTGGCGGGTAAAGGAAAATTGAAAAAGGAAATTATTAGCATTAGTAAGGAAGATTTGTCTATTTTTTATAATCAGCAAGTAGATGCTATTTACCAGCTTCAATCTATTTTTACTAGGCAATTAGAGGAAATAAAAGTTACTAAACTTTTCACAGAAATTGAGATGCCACTTTTGAGGGTTTTGGCAAAAATGGAAATGGAAGGATTTAGAATTGATGAAAAAATGCTGCAAGATTATGCTAGTACTTTGTCCAATGAAATAGAAAAAATAAGTAAAGAAATCATTCAATTATCAGGAGAGGATTTTAATATTGCTTCTCCAAAACAACTAGGAGAAGTATTGTTTGAAAAAATGGAACTCATCAAAAAAGCCAAAAAAACAAAATCTGGACAATATTCTACTTCAGAAGAAACGCTCCTGAAAATAAAAGACAAACATCCAATTATTGAGCAAATATTAGAGTACAGAGAAATTAAAAAACTGCTTTCTACTTATGTACTTGCCTTACCCGAATTAATCAATCCAGAAACCAAAAAAATTCATACTACTTTTAATCAATCGGTGGCATCTACTGGAAGGTTAAGTTCTATTAATCCTAATTTGCAAAACATCCCAATTAGAACAGAAAGGGGTAGAAAAACTAGAGAAGCATTCGTGCCAAGAGATGAGAATTATACTCTTTTAGCGGCAGATTATTCCCAAATTGAACTTAGAATTATGGCATCATTAAGCAAAGATGAGGGGATGCTAAAAGCTTTTAATAATGGGGTTGATATTCACTCTGCAACTGCTGCAAAGGTTTATAAAGTACCTTTGGATCAGGTGGATAGAACTATGCGTTCGAATGCAAAATCGGTAAATTTTGGTATTATTTATGGAATTTCAGCTTTCGGGCTTTCACAAAATATTGGAGTAAGTAGAACCCAAGCAAAGCAAATAATTGATGAGTATTTTCAAGAGTTCCCAAAAGTGAAGGAGTATATGGATTTCTCTATTGAAAAAGCAAGAGAAAATGAATTTGTAGAAACAATTCTTGGAAGAAGAAGGTATTTAAAAGAGATTAATTCCAGAAACGGAATGTTAAGAGCAATGGCAGAACGCAATGCCATCAATGCTCCAATTCAAGGTTCGGCAGCAGATATTATCAAAAAAGCAATGATTGATGTGCAGCAAGAAATGGAAAAACAAAACTTAAAATCGAAAATGCTATTGCAAGTGCATGATGAATTGGTTTTTGATATGCATAAAACAGAAGAAGAGTTGCTGAAAAAATTGGTAAAAGAAAAGATGGAACAAGCAGTAAAACTTAGCGTCCCGCTTACTGTTGATTTAGGAGTAGGAGATAATTGGCTAGAAGCTCACTAAAATTTATTCGCTTTTTTTGTGGAATAGTAAATAAAGAACAACCAAAGCAATTACACCAATAAAAGAGGGCCCTGCATCTTGGATGTTTCCAACAGGATCCCATCCTAATATCTTTTCATCAATTAGTAATTGAACAAGAACTCCAAAGCAAAGAAAATAAAGTGCTAAGGAAATGGCTTTTTTAAGTACGCCTATGATTTGATTAAATAGTTTTTCCATAGTTTTTAGTTTTAAATTGTTTCCAAACTTAAACTATAATTTTGAGTTAGCAAAATTTGGTGATAAAATAAAATAGCCCTGCTAGATGCAGGGCTATTTTATATACTAATAGTTAAATTCTATTTTGCTGTTAAAAGCGAAAATAAAACCATCAAACCAACTAACCCAGCAAATCCTGCTCCACCAAGGCCATTGATTACTGCCATCACATTGTCAATAACAGTCATTCCAAACATTGCGCCTCCTCCAAAAAGGATTTCAACTGCAACACCAAGACCTAACACAGTCATAATAAGACCAGTCAAACCTTTAAAAAAACCGTTAAAGTACTTAAATACATTGTCCATAATAAAAAATAATTTGGTTAATACTACCCCAAACATAAGGCATAATTTGTTTTGCAAGCACTTTATGTATGATTTTTCTGCAAATGCCCCATTTTTCGATTATGATAATCATTAATATATTAGAGAGTGTGTAAATGGCTGAAAAACAAAAAGGTAGGAATCTGTATGTCGAATAAATACTCCAAAAATCATAGTCCTTTTTAACATTAAATTGTTAAAAATAGAGAGGCGCTGTAATTAACTGATAATCAGAAAGTAAAGCTAAAATATAGTAAATATAGCTATGTTTTTAGGGGGAATTATACGAAATCTCTCAAATTTAGAATTATTTTATCAAAATTGTCCTTTTTTTCAATAATTTGATGTAATTTAATAGCAACAGATTTTGTGGAAAACAGCTCATTTTGGATGTAATAGTCTGTAAATTTGCTTAAAAGTGGGAAGTTTTTGGGGTCAGAATTCCTTATTTCAGCTTGCATATTTGTATCTACTACTCCTGGGTGAACAGAGAAAACTGTTAAGTTTTTATGTTTTTCCTCAGCAATAACCTCTGTTAATCTATCTAGTGCTGACTTACTAGCACAATAAGTGCTCCAAGATACAATTGCTTTATTTGCAGCACCAGAACTGATATTGATTAGTAGCTTTTTTTCATTTTTATAACTATTAAGAAACCTCTTACTTAATAGTGTAGGACTAATTATATTCAGATTGTATTCAGCAATAATATCATTTTCTGTTTTAAGATTAAAAGGTACAATGCTCCCAATTGTTCCGGCATTATTTATTAATAATACATTATTACAATTAATTTTGGGTAATTCTATTTTTTGAACTTCATCTAAATTAGAAAGGTCAATTTTATGAAATGTAAAATTAGGATGCGATATATTATTACTTCTTGAATATCCAAAAACTAAATAATCTTGCTCCAAAAGAATTTTAGCAATAGCTTTCCCTATTCCTTTACCAGTACCTGTTATTAGTGCAACTTTTTGCAAACTACAATTTTCCTAGTGCTGTTTCTAAATCAGTTATTAAATCCTCAACATCCTCCACACCAACACTTAATCTGATTAAAGAATCTACAACTCCTGTTTTCTCTCTTTCTTCCTTTGGAATAGCTGCATGGGTCATACTTGCTGGGTGCCCACAAAGAGATTCTACTCCACCTAAACTTTCGGCAAGTGTAAAATAATGAGTATTGGAAACTACTGTTACCGCATCTTCTAATTTATTCCCTTTTAAGTTGAAAGAAATCATTCCTCCAAAATCATCCATTTGTTTTTTAGCAACTTCATGATTAGGGTGAGATTCAAATCCTGGCCAGTAAACATTACCTACTTTCGGGTGATCTTTTAAGAAATTAGCAATTACTTTTCCGTTCTCACAATGCCTTTGCATTCTTAAATGTAAAGTTTTTATTCCTCTTAAAACTAAAAATGAATCCATAGGTCCTGGTACAGCACCACAAGAATTTTGTATGAAATATAATTTTTCAGCAAGAGCATCATCCTTACAAATTGCAGCTCCCATCACTACATCAGAATGTCCTCCCATATATTTAGTAAGTGAGTGCATAACAATATCTGCCCCTAAATCCAAAGGTCTTTGTAAATAAGGAGTGGCAAAAGTGTTATCAACCACAAAAGTAAGTTTATGTTTTTTTGAGATTTTACCAAGTTCTTCAATATCAATAATATTAAGCATAGGGTTTGTTGGAGTTTCTGCCCAAAGCATTTTTGTGTTTTCATTGATGAAAGACTCTACTTTATCAGCATTCTCCATTCCGATAAAATTGAATTTAATTCCATAGTTCTCAAAAATCTTTGTGAAAATACGGTAAGTCCCTCCATATAAATCATTAGTAGAAATTACCTCATCACCAGGAGATAATAACTTGATAATTGCATCAATTGCACCAAGTCCGCTACCAAAGCATAAACCATGAGATCCGTTTTCTAAAGCAGCCAAGTTTTTTTCCAAAGCACTTCTTGTAGGGTTTCCTGTTCTTGAATATTCATATCCCTTATGATCACCAGGAGATGCTTGTATATAAGTTGAAGTTTGGTAAATAGGTGTCATTACTGCTCCAGTTGTTGGGTCAGCTTCTTGCCCTGCATGTATAGTTTTAGTTCCGAATTTCATGATTAAATTATATGATTAATATCCAATTTCTTAGTGAGCAAATTTATGATTTATTAGTACATAAAATCCTACTTTTGCCATCAAAATAAATTAAAAATGGGAGGGAAAGTCTTTTCACATATTTCTATCTTTTTTGCAAACTTCATTTATGCATTAACTTATACTTTTGCTAAGGATGTAATGCCCGATTTTGTTTCTCCTTTTGCATTTATTTTAATGAGGGCAATAGGGGCAGTTTTACTCTTTTGGATAACTTATTTGCTTTTTGTAAGAGAAAGAATGGAGCAAAAAGATATTGTAAGAGCTGCTGTGGCTGGGGTTTTTGGTGTCGCACTAAATCAATTGTTATTCTTTAAGGGGCTTAATATGACAACTCCAATTAATGCATCTATTATTATGACATCTAATCCTATAATGGTACTTGTAATGTCCTACTTTATCTTGGGAGAAAAAGTCACTTTAAGAAAAGCATTTGGAATTATTTTAGGAATTATTGGAGCTTCTAATTTGATATTGAATGGTTCAGTAATTTCTATGAATCCTGAACATATGTTAGGAAATCTATTTATTTTGATAAATGCAGCAAGTTATGCAGTATTCTTGGTAGTTGTTAGGCCACTTATGCTGAAATACAATCCAATTACTGTAATGACGGCAGTATTTACTTTTGGAACTCTTTATGTAATTCCATTTGGAATAAAAGGATTGATAAATGTTGATTTTTCTGCTTTACCAATCACAATTATATATGAGATTTTATTTGTAGTTATTGCTACTACTTATCTGGCATATATGTTGAATTCAGCAGCTTTAAAAAACTTAAGACCATCAGTAGTAAGTATGTATATTTATTCGCAACCAATTTTAGCTACTATAGTGGCAATTTATCTAGGAAGTGATATCATTACACAAAACAAAGTTATATCAGCAATTATTATTTTTATTGGGGTGTATTTAGTAAGTGTTCGCTCCTTAAAGGAAAGAAAGCAGAAACTTTCATAAATTTGCACAAAATATTTTCTGATGATACAATCAATGACGGGCTATGGAAAAGCCGAACTAAACCTAATAAATGCTAACTTTACTATTGAAGTAAGGTCGCTTAATTCAAAACAAATAGATGCTAATGTAAAAATGTCATCTGTTTACAGAGATAAAGAAATCGGGCTAAGAAAACTACTTTCTGAAAAACTACAAAGAGGTAAAATTGAATTGTCTATTTGGAGAGAATCTTCAGAATCTAATGCAAAGTATACCTTAAATACAAAACTAATAAAGGAATACTTTTCTCAAATTAAAGAAGTAACTAATGAACTTAACTTAAATAGTAAGGACATGATGTCAAGTCTTTTAAAAATGCCAGAGGCTTTGGTAAAAGGGGAGGAGAAGGCAACTGAAGATGAATGGTCGGCAATTGCAAAAGGAGTTGATACTG
>CAYVKX010000074.1:0-9680 GCA_964452095.1 uncultured Weeksellaceae bacterium | reverse complement strand
GGCTGCCCGCCGACGTGCGCCTGCGCGTCCAGGAGTTCCCGGTGCTCGGCACGGTCACGGCGAGGGGGCTTTGGGAACTCGTCGGGGCACCGTCCGCGTAGCCCTCGGGACACCTGCGGCGGTGAACGTCCTATGCCCGGCGAGGGTCGAGGAGAACGCCACCGTGAAGCAGCCCCGCCGCAACCCGACCTTGCCCCGACCAGACGCCGACTATCTGGTTCAACTCGCCGATACGGTGGTCGCGACGCTGGCGGTCGCCGAGCACGACGAACACCAGCGTGCCCTGCTGGTCGTCGAGGCCCGTCAACTGGTCGAACGCATCGACCTGGCCTTGGTCGCCATCGAGGACGCCGACCCGACTTGGCCGGGGTGGGGCGGGCTCACGCCGCCGAGGGGGCGGCCTTGTGGGAGGGCGTTCAGCGACCACTCTGGCAGTCGTTTCTGCCGCCGAAGTCAGACTTGAGTTTGCAGGCCCCGTAGCTCTTGCAACCGGCTGACGCCGCACAGTCCGCATCAGACTTCGGCTCGCAGTGCATCAACGCCATCGGCCCCAACGGTTCAGGCCGTTTTAGCTCTGCGGGCTCCATCGACAAGAAGCTCGCAGTAGGATGGCACTGCCCGCTCTGCTTGCACTCCTTCGACTCGCGGCAGAACTTGTCCTTGTAGGCTCGTATGCGAAGGTCGAATTGCGCCCTGGGAAGCACGCCGGGCGTGTAGCACCGGCCCGCCATTTCCTCCGCGTTGGTACTCCTTGCGATGCAGGAGGCGAATCGTCCCCCAGAGCAGGCAGCTAGGCACTCTTGCCGCACCACACCGATCAGGTCCCGTGCATTGATCTGTTTGTACTGCCCGCCCCAGAATCCGCCGTCTGCCTTGAAACGCTTCAGCATCTCGTCACACGCATCGGCGCACACCTTCTCCTTGAGTTCCTTGTACGGGATCACCGCGTCCGTGCGGCTGCACTCCAACACATCGCCATCCGCGATGTCCTTCAACTCCAGCGTGTCGTCGGCGATCTTGACCGTGAACGCGAGAGCCTTGTTGCCGGATTCTACGATGGTGACCCTGTCCGGGCTTGGGTACTGAACCTCAGCCGTCTCGGCTCGTCCCTCCTCGTAGCGGAGCGCGGTCTTCGGCTGGAACTCGATCTGCTCGTCGAAGTTGCACAGCCAAGTTGAGCCCACGAGCGGATGCCCGTCGTCTCCGTCCTTGCCGTTGCCGTTGCCCTTGCACCCCGCAAGCGCACTCACGGCGAGAAGACCGGCGACAAGACCTGCTGCTCGATGGTTGTGGATCTTCACCGTGTTCGACCTCCTCGCCGCCCGAGCGTCTCCTGTTCGCCGTGGAAGGTCAACCACGAGACCCTGCTGTTCACTGCGCTCGCGAAGTCGAGCAGCGACGCCTCATCGTCCGCGCTCAGCCGCCGGGACATCACGGCGAACGAGGTCGAGAACCGTCGCCGCGCCTGCTGGTAGGCGTCGTCCCGATGGAGGGCCTCGTCCAGGGCCTCGTCGGGCACGGGGAGGTTTGAGCCCCCCAGGGCCACGCGGACGGCGAGAACGGCGTCCAGAGCACGGTCGAGGTCTTCGACGAGGGCATCCGCTTCGGCGGTCACGACGGCATCGTCCGACCGCAGCCCGGACACACCTCGGCGTTCGCGTCGCCCTCGACTTCCACCCCGGTCATCGTGGCGAACGCCTTGGAGGTGAACTTGATCACCGCGTCCGTCCAGTCCTGCGGGTCGCAACTGCGGCCCACGTCCACGTTCAGCAGCCCGTGCCGCACCAGCGGAGCCTCGGCCCGGAAGCGGCGGACAAAGCCGATGCGCTCGACGAACCCCAACTCCAGGTAGTTCGCCACCGCCTCGATGCTTACGAGGTCGCTGCCGTAGCCGTGGACGCTGATGCCGTCGAAGCACACCGCCATCTCTCTCGACACCGCCGGGATCGCGGTGAGCACGAGGGCTGCGCGGTCGGCTTCGGTGAGGCCGTGCTGCTCACAGAGGGCGTCGAGGCCGACGATGACACCAGCCTTGCGGGTGGCCGACCTGCGGGCCTCCAGCATCGCCTGGGCAGCCTCCTCGCCAGCACGGGCGGCATTTAGGCGGCGGCGTTCCTCCTCGTCCAAGGTGGCGGCTACGTCGCCCACGACGCCGATCCGGTGCCGGTCGTCTCGGTGGTCTTCGGCCAGTTTGCGCTCCACGCCGATCCGCCTGCAACGGGCGACGGCGGCGGTGATCTCGGCCTCCATCAGACCGATGGCGGAGGCGAAGGGCTTGGCGTCGGTGTCGATGGGCACGGCGGGCTCCCTTGTGGCTCTCCGCCTACTACGGGCACAGCGTCGATTCTGAGCCCGTCCACATCGATCCTGAGAGCCGCCAACAGCATCCGCTGGACGTGCGGCGGGCTCGGGGAGGCGAGCACCACCCGCACCCGCTCGTCGAGCGACCTGGACTCGTCTCGGATGAAGGCCCACGCCTCGGGCGGTGCCTCGCACTCGTCGTCGGCGGTGGGCTCCGTCAAGGCGGCACCGTCGAACAGGTCGTCCGGCAGTTCCGGCTCATCCGGGTCGAGCCGCAGGACGGCGAGTTCTTCGACCGACACGACCCGATGACCTTGCACCTTCTTGTTCAGGCGTCGCACGAGCGTCGCCGTTTCTGCAAAGGCGTCCCAGTCGATGGTGCGGTAGGACGACTTCGCCGGAGGCCGGAGGCTCTCGTTGGGTTCACGTCCGGCCTTCTTCGCCGTCCGCTTCTCCCGCTTCCAGGCGGCCTCGGAGGCCCGCTGGGCGAGCGCCTTGTCGTTCGCCTCCGAGGTGACGTTCCCGGTCATCGGATCGATGCCCCCCGCCGGGTGCCGCGAGGGCTTGGTCCTGATCCCCCACTCGGCGAGCACCTTGCCCAACCACCGGGATGGGGCCTCGTCGAAGTCTCTCGGGATCGTCGGGATGCCCAGCAGGCCGTAGTCCCGGCGCTTCGCACGAGCACGAACGGCGTCCGTAAATCCTTGTGAGACAAGGGTTTCATCCGACCAGAAGGTGTCCACAGGATGGCCGGGTTCAGTAGTAATTGACGGGGCATCTTGTGGACACCCCGGCCCCCCTGGCGACGGGACGAGGCCGAAGGTGCTGAACCCGCCGTCGCGGCGGATGATGCAGTCCTGCGGCGGCTCCCACGGCTGGCACGGAGCGGGCAGGCGGAACGCCTCGGTGATCCGGTCGAGGCCGATGTTCCCCAAGCGGAGGATCTCGACGATCTCGTCCGCCCTGGCCTCGTCGTGCCCGGCCTGGGCCTTGTAGGCGTACTGCTTGCCGTCCTTCCCCTCGACCTCGATGCGGCGCTTCTCGGCCTCACGCACGCGGCCCCGCAGCCCGAGCAGGATCGCCGCACCGACGACCAGAGATCGGGCCTGCTTCCACCTGCGCCCGCGCCCGACCACGGTGTCTTCCACGAGGTCGCGGTCGTCCCGCCCCCAGCGGTCGAGGGTAGTGTGCTTGTCGAGTTGTGCCCGCTCCTCGGGCGTGAGGTCGGCCCGCTTCTCGAACGCCTCCGCGTCGAGGTCGGGGATGCGGATGCTGTCGAACACGTCGTCGGTCGCCTTGTCCTTGACGGCATCGCGGGTGGCGTTGAAGGCGTCCATCACGGCCTTCCGGGCGTCGTCCGCGAGTGCGGGTGCGTCCTGCACGTCGATGCCGTAGACCTGCTCACGCACGTCGTAGTAGCCACCTGCGACGTTCCTGCCCCGCAGCCGGGTGATCCAGTAGTGGTCGGCCAGCGAATCGAAGTACGAGCGGTCGAGTGGTGCCGGGTCAGGCCGCCCGTGCTCGTCCTCCTCGTAGGTCATCGCCAGCGTGTCCTCGACCTGGCGGAGCAGCGCCGCCCGGATCTCGCCCTTGTCCACCGACCAGCCGATGACCTTCGGCTCGACCCAGGAGGAGAGCGAAGTCGGACGCCGCGCACGCCCGATGCCCTGGATGGACGCGGCCCAGGTGTAGCCGGGCCAGACACGGGTGAAGTTGTAGGCGTGCCGCCCCTCCACGTCGCACGAGACGCCCGAACCTGCGGCGTCGTTGTAGAGCACCCAATCGGCCTTGTCGGTGGCCCAGTGCGTGTTCACGTCGGCCAGCGTGGCCTTGGCCCCGGGGGTGGCGTTGCCGTGGATGGCGAGCACCGTGCGACCCTTCGTCTTGAGCAGGGCCTCGACGGCGAGCAGGTCGATCTGCGAGTTGATGTAGACGATGCCCCGCGCTGCCGGGTCGTCGGCCCGCACCAGCAGGTCGGCGAGCAGGTCAGCGGGATGCTTGAAGCGCCGCTCGACCTGTCTCGTCCAGACCGTCGTAGCCCTGCCGGGGGCCTCGATGAGCGTCGCGTCCTTGCCGGTGAGCCGCCGGAGGTCGTTCACCGCCCGTTCGGAGCCGTTCGCGTCGAGGGCGATGACTTGCCCGCCACCCTGGATGCACGAGCGGCACAGGCGGGTCAGGCGTGCGTAGGTCATTCCCCGGATGTCCCGCCCTTCGTGCCTCATGATCGAGGCGGCGTGCAGGATGCCCATCGTCTGCTCGATCTCCTCGATGACCAGCACGTCGGGGCGGACGTAGTTGCCCGCCTTGTCGTAGACCGACACCCGCCGCAGCGAGGGGGCACAGACGACCCACACGTCGTCGATGACGATCTTGCCGTCCACGGTCGAGTACAACTTGCCCTGGAACTTCCTCGCCCCATCGGCAGCGAGGGCGATGGTCGGGTTCACGAGCAAGGCGGTCTTGATGTGCGCCTGGCCCAGCATCTCGGCGATGCGGGTGGACTTGCGGCTGCACATCGGGGTGGCGACGAGGACAACCGGCGCTTCGGCGGGGGACGGCAGCGGCGGCACCACCCACGGGGCAGCGTCCCGCACATCCTCGCCCAGCACGGGCTCCGCCTCGGCCTTGGGCTTCGCGTCGAACCCGAAGAAGCCCAGGCCGATGCCGTTGTCGCGGGGCACCTTGAAGGTCGTGCAGCACGACCCGAAGCACCGGAGGAACGCCCGCCCGTCGAAGCCCCGGCCCACCGTCGCGGCGGGCGTCTCGTTGTTGCCATGCTCCGGGCAGAACACGGACACCGTGTCCCCGCCCGGCTGGAGTCCCGCCGCGACCTGCCCGATGGTGCTTGTGCCTCCATCGGTGAGGTGGACCACGGTGTCCCCGTCGATCTCGCCCGCCAGGTGTTGACGGATGACCTTCTTCGCCGCCTTGGGCACCGTCGAGAGGCCCAGCCGCTCCACCCGATGACGGCGCTTCTCCGCCTTCGTCGCCGCCGACATCGCCTCGTACTTCGCGGCGTCGAAGACCGGCAGTGACGCCAGGAAGGACGGCGTGATTTCCTGCATCGGGACGGTGGCTGCGTACTCGCGGCCCGTCTTGTGGATGGAGCCGGGGGCAACGACATACAACCCACCCGCCTTCACGTCGATGGCGGTGCTGCCCCAGTGCTTCGGCGGCTTCGGGTCGGCCTCAGGCCAGTCCGGCCATCGGAATGCCTCGTCAGGCCCGATGAAGCCGTTGCGGCTGGGAACGTAGACGCCCTTCGGGGCGAGGTAATAGGCGTGGCCGGGCCGCTCGCTCCCCTCGGGCACATCGCGCCCGGAGAAGACCTTGTACGGCGTGTCGCCGAACGTGGCGATGACCCACGGCCACCACCGAGGGTCGTCCACGTCCACGACGACGAGCCGGAGATCGGGGTTGGAATCGAGCAGGAGCAGGCCCCGGTTGCAGCCCAGATGATCGTCCGACCACTCGACGACCTGCTCGTAGTCGATGCGGCGAGTGGGCTTGGTCTGCTTGCCCGTCGTCCACGGCGAGAACTTCACCGCCGGGTTCTTTCCGTCGAGCGCCGCCGGGATCACAGCGAAGCCCAACTTCGCCCAGGGCAACGCGATGTGCCCGTATCGGCGGGCCAGCGTGCGCCGGAGCACGCTACGGGGGGGCTTGCTCTTGGAGGTCTTGGGGTAAGATGTCACAGGATTGGCCTCCTCCGAACCCCGCCCGGTCGCCTGGTCAGCGAGTTGCCGGTGCGGGGTTTCGTGTGTCTGGGTTCAGGCGGTGGCGGCACGCTCAATGAGCGCCTGCTCCACGGCGTCGGCGTCGAAGCGGATCGCCCGCCCTGCACGCAGGCACGGGATCACCTTGGCCTGCGCGAGGCGGAGCAAGGTCTTGGGGTGCAGGCGCACGCGCTTGCCCATCTCGGCAGGGGTGAGCCACGTCGGGGGGGGCGGCTTCGTCTCGGGGTGCTGCATCTTCATCCTCCTGGCGACGTTCCTGATCCGCGTCGCCTACTTCTCGCCCGGCATAGAAGAACTAACGCCGACTGCCGGGGCCGACCGGGAGGGCGAGGTGAACCCGGAGAATCAGCAGTCCATCACCGTTACCCGTGGGGACTCAGGGGTAGACCCCCCTGCTGACGAAAAAAGATCGCCCAGCGTCGAGATGCCCTCGCCGAGCGACTGTGAACGGAGTTCAAGGGGGCTGGTTGGGGACGGTTTCGAGCCGGAGGCTTCCGCGTTCATCAGCACCCGGCGGTCGCCAGGTGCTCGTGAGGGCTCGTCGGTCGTGTCGAACTCGAACCTGCACACGATCACCGACCGCTTCGACGATGCTGGCGGCGGCAACGGTCAACCATCAGGCCCCGTGTTCTCGGGGCCTGGTTGCCCGCTGTCCCACAACCAACTGGATTCGGGACGCCCTCCGGTCGGGTTGTGGGACGGGCTTTCGGGTACGCCTGGGGGACTGGTCGGCGGCACATCGAATCGGGACGGGCTACTGGGACGCGGGCACCGCGTCGGCGAGGCGGCGGGCCAGGGTGGACTTCGGCACCTGCATCATCCTGGCCGTCCGCCGCAGACCGTGACCCTGGGCCATCAGCATCCGGGCGAGGTCGAGGTCGAGGTCGCGGCGGGGACGCCCACAGTGCTTGCCCGCCTTCCGGGCACGGGCCACGCCCGCCCTGACCCGCTCGACGATGAGTGTCTTCTCGAACTCCGCGACGGCGGCGAGGAAGGTGAAGACCATCTTCCCGGTGGCCGTGGACGTGTCGATGGCCTCCCGCACCGACACGAAGTCCACGTCGAGGGCACGGAACTTCTCCAGAGCGGCGAGAAGGTGCTGCGTCGAGCGAGCGAAGCGGTCGAACCTCCAGACTGCAACAACATCGACCTGGCCGTCCCCCACGGCGTCCAACAGGTCGTCGAGGGCCGGTCGGCTTCGCTGGCCGCCGCTAATGCCCTCGTCGATGAACTCGCCAACGACCTGCCAGCCCCGCTGCTCGGCGACGGCACGGAGTTCGTCGAGTTGTAGGCCCACGTCCTGACCGTGGCCGGTCGTGCTCACACGGGCGTAGATGGCGGCCCTGATGATCCTGGCCGTGCTGGTGGTCGTCGTCATCGTCGTCCTCCTCGATGACAACTACGGGCCGCGTCCCAAAACTGAGCCCCGGCCTTTCGGGACGAGGATTCTCGTGCGGCCCGATTCTCGAAGATCGGTTCTGAGCGGCGAGAACTCGCTCAAGCAGATCAAGGTGTCGCCTTCGGAGGGTCAGAACCGATTGAAAGACGATCCGGGCGCTTTCTGGGGGCGGTTCCGGGCAGATTCAACCTGTATGGAAAAACTCATCCGATTCTCGCCAACGGTGCCTCAGCCCCCCTCCAGCACGCGGCGGGCTTCCTCGATCTCGGCGTGGCTCCACATCCGCAGCCGCCCGCACTTGACCTGCGGCTCGGCGATCTGGCCCGCCTTGAGGAGCCGCCGGAGCCGGTCGTAGGAGACGCCCAGCATCTCCGTGACCCGCCCCGTCTTGAACAGCCCCTCCTCGGCCTCGCGGATGGCCCACGGGTCGGAGATGTCGTAGCCCACGAGGTCGTCCCACGTCATCCGGCCCAGAGACGCCCAGGTGGGCACGAGCATCGTCGTAGGCACGCACACGAGCTTGCTGCCCTGCCAGTGGATCGTCTCGTCCTCGATCTCCAAGGCGGGGAGCCGGATCGTGGCCGACTCGATCCCCTCGGTGCTCAGGCGGATGCGAACGTCGTGCTTCCGCAGCCACTCCCGCTTCGCCTCGACCGACCAGCCGCCGTCGAAGGTCATCTTGCGGGCCATCGCCCGCAGGTCGTCAGGGGTCGGGGGTCGTGTGGGCTGGGCCACCTTCGCCAGCCGCCGCCGGAGGGCGTCCTCCTCCCGGCGCAACTCGCCCCGCTTCACCTCGTAGCGGGGGCGGTCGATGCCCTCGTCCAGGTACAGGTCTTCGAGCCTGCTCAACTTGCCGTCGATGCGGTTGAGCGCCTTGCTCAGATCGTCCCACTCGGCGGTCGGGCCGCTCTTGTTGTCCCTGGCGATGGACTCGGCGAGGTGATCCACGAACCAGTCCTCGGCAGTCACCCGCTCGAAGTAGGCGTCCAGGGCGGCGTGCAGGCGTTCTGCGGGCTGCCAGCACTTCATCCCGCAGCGGTCGTCCCAGACCTCGTGCTGGCACCGGCAGGCGTAGGCGGTTTGCTTGCTGGAGCCGTAGGTGGCGTGGCCGTAGAGAGCGTGCCGGGGCTGGCGGGAGAGGTCGAGTTCGGAAAACACCCCGTCGCGGATCGGGCCGATGGGCTCGAAGGCCGAGTACAGGTAGCCCGAGTACATCAGGTGCTCGGCGCTCGCGTCTCGGGACGTCTTGTGCCGCTCACGGCGGGTCGCCACGACCCGCTGGGCCGCCTCCCAGGTGGCGTCGTCGATCAGTTGGGGCTCCTGCCCCCGCCCGCCGTACACCCGGCCTTCTGCCTGCTCGGGGATGCCGGGGTCGGGCGTGGCCTTGTCCGGGTTCCGCCAGGCCGTCTCGTAGATGCCCTTGTAGATCGCCCGCTCGAACCACTGGCGAACCGGCGTGCTGGAGTAGCCGACGAGTTTCCCGATCTCGACGTAGGAGAGGTTGTCGTGGACGAGGTAGTGGAAGGCCCGCTTGACCTTCTCCGCCTCGCGGTCGTAGCCCCACCTGCGGGTCGTCCGGTCGTAGATGATGCCGGTGGTGAGGCTCTGCGGGCCGTGGACGCATCGCAGTTCGTTGACGGCCTTCGCCTTGCCGTCCCGCGTGCGCTTGATGATCCGGCCCCGCTCGCCGCCCGCGATGATCGCCTCCATCGTCGTGAGCAGCCGCCCCTCCTCCGTGGAGAGGTCGCGCACGCCGCCGGGGAAGTAGATCCGGGTGCCGGTGCTGCGGAGCAGTTCGAGGGCCACCCAGTCCTGGCCCCAGTTGCGAGGGCGGGCGAGGCGGTCGGTGTGGTAGACGGCGACGTGGGTGTCGGGGTCGGCGAGGTAGGGGGCGACCTTGGTGATCCACGACATCGTAGTCGCCAACTCGCTCACCGTGATGACCTCCTCCACCACGTCGATGAGGGTCGCCTTGTGCGCTTCGGCGATGCGCTCGATGGCCGCCCGCTGCACCTCGGGCGTGTCCTTCGCCTTCTGGCCGGGGCCGCTCACGCGGACGATGCCGATGAGTTTGAGGGGGCTGGGGGCTGATGCTGGTCTGCTGGGCTTCTCGGTCACGGGTTCCTCCGGGGTCTTGGGCCTCGAAGGGGTTACCCGCCGGAGGAGTTACCAATACCCCCCCGCCTTCGTGACGCTGACCAACGGCGACACGGGAGGGCCGCTCTGATGCCGGTGCTCAACCC
>CAYVKX010000073.1:0-9682 GCA_964452095.1 uncultured Weeksellaceae bacterium | reverse complement strand
TTTGAGGTCTCGAGCGGATTCGAACCGCTGTAGATGCTTTTGCAGAGCACTGCCTAGCCACTCGGCCACGAGACCCTCAGGAATTTTAAGATTGCAAATTTAACTAATTAAATGAATGTAGCAAGTTAGTTTCGCTCGCCTTTTGCCGTAACTGAAATTTTATCAAAAGTTGTATCAATTGGAGGAGCGATTTTCTCAACCTCTACTGTTACTTTTTGTACTTTATTTAGAGGTAAAATTGCATCAACAATTCTTTTTGCAGGAACTTCAATCATATCTGCTCTTATTGCCATTTGCTCCTTTACAATTTCTATGATTTTCACATAGTCCACTGTATGGTTCAAATCATCTGTGTTTTCTACTTCAGATGTGTCGGCTTCTACCCAAACATTTACAATAAAATGCCCTCCTAAAACTGCTTCTTCTGGCAAGTGTCCATGATGTGCAAAAACTCTAATTCCTTCTACAGTAATTAATCCCATTAGTTGATTTTTTCTAAAGCAGTTTCCATTCTTTTAAGTGTTTCTTCTTTTCCAAGAAGTGCTGCAATATCAAATAATGAAGGCCCCATTCCTACTCCAGTTAATGAAACTCTGAATGCGGGAAGTAATTTCCCCATTCCAAGTTCCTTCTCTGCAAGGTATGCTTTAAATTCAGTTTCAATATTTTCAGATGAAAAATCAGCTAAACTTGCCAATCTATCTTTTAATTCTGACACATATTTTGGAGTGTCTTCCTTCCATTTTTTACGAATTGTTTTCTCATCATAAGATGTAGGGGGCTCAAAATAATATTTTCCTTCTTCCCACATATCTTTTACAAAAGTGGCTCTTTCTTTGAGTTGCTCACAAACAGTTGCCACAAATTCATCCTCTGCCTCTACCCCATTTTCTTTTAGGATAAATTGCAAATCAGTTGCCAATTCTTCTTTTGATTTTGATCTTAAATACTGCTGATTAAACCATCTTGTTTTGTCAAAATCAAACTTTGCTCCTGCTTTTCCTACTCTTTCCAAGCTAAACGATTCTATTAATTGCTCCATAGAGAAAATCTCTTGAGTAGTGCCTGGATTCCAACCTAAAAATGAAAGCATATTTATAAAAGCTTCCGAAATATATCCACTTTCTCTATATCCTGAACTTGTTTCTTTTGTTTCAGGATTTGTCCACTGTGTTGGGAATACTGGAAAACCTAATCTATCTCCATCACGCTTACTTAATTTTCCATTTCCATCAGGTTTTAAAATTAAAGGCAAGTGTGCAAATTGTGGCATCTTATCTTCCCACCCTAAATACTTATATAATAAAACATGTAAAGGTGCAGAAGGCAACCACTCCTCCCCTCTTATTACATGAGAAATTTTCATCAAATAATCATCTACAACATTCGCTAAATGATAAGTAGGCATTCCATCAGATTTAAAGATAACTTTATCGTCCATATGATTCGTGTTTACTACCACCCAACCTCTAATAATATCATTTAGTTTTACCTCCTCATTTCTAGGCATCTTAATTCTGATAGCATAAGGATCTCCCGCTTCCATTCTTTTGTTTACTTCCGTCTCTGATAAAGCTAAAGAATTTTGCATAGTTGTTCGAGTAACCGCATTGTATTGTGGTGATGGAACTCCTGCTGCTTTCATTCTTTCACGCATTGCTGTTAATTCCTCTGAAGTATCAAAAGCATAATAAGCAAAACCATTTTTTACCAATTGCTCAGCATAAGGTAAGTATATTTCTTTTCTTTCAGATTGTTTGTAAGGACCATAATCTCCTCCATCTACTACTGATTCATCTAATTCAATACCACACCACTTTAGTGCATCTATCAAGTATTCCTCCGCACCTTCAACAAACCTTGTTTGGTCAGTATCTTCAATACGCAAAATCATTTTGCCTCCGTGCTTTCTAGCAAAAAGGAAATTGTACAAAGCAGTCCTTATCCCTCCAATATGCTGAGGGCCTGTAGGGCTTGGTGCAAATCTTACTCTTACTTCTGACATCTTTAATTTAATTTTGGGTTGCAAAGATAATACTTACAAAAATATTCGGTTATCTTTATCAGATATAAATTGTATTTTTGCATTTAATGAAAAAAGAAAGACAAGAAATTTTTGACAAACTGAATGAGTTTATCAGTAAACACTACAAAAATCAACTGATTCGTGGGGGGATTTACTCTGGAACTGTTTTGCTTGTTTTCTTCTTGTTTTTTTCTGTTTTAGAATATTATTCTCAGTTTGATACTACTATAAGAACTCTGCTATTTTGGTTTTATGTAGCTGTAAATACTTTTATTTTATATCGTTTTGTGATTATTCCGCTCTTGCATTTATATCGGTATGGGAAAATAATGAGTATGGAAAAAGCAGCTCAAATTATCGGTAAACACTTTTCCGGAGTAGATGACAAACTGCTAAATATTTTGCAATTAGGTGAAATGAGTAAAGAGGAAAATGAGTTGGTAAATGCAAGTATTAGGCAAAAAATAGATGAGATTTCGTCTTTTTCTTTTTCTGCTGTAATTAATTTTTCTGAGAATAAAAAATATGGCAAGTGGCTTGCCTTTCCGCTTCTAATTGTTTTGTTCTTTTTTGTATCTGGCAACAAACACATATTAACGGAAAGTTCTGCTAGAATTATAAAACACAATACCTTTTTTGAGCCAAAAGCTCCTTTTTACTTTATTATTGATAAAGAAAATTTACAAGTGGTACGGCAAGAAGATTTTGAGTTAAAGTTACAAATTGCTGGAGAAAGTATTCCTAGCGGAGTGTCTATAGAAATAGATGGACATCTTTTTAATCTACCAAAAGATGGGACTACCGATTATCATTTTTTGTTTAAAAATGTAATTACTGAAAAGAGTTTTAGATTTTTTGCCAATGAATATTATTCTAAAACCTATCATTTAAAAGTACTGCCAAAACCGATAATTATTAATTTTGATTTACTAATTTCTCCTCCAAAATATACTGGATTGAAAGTGGAAAGCTTAACCAATATTGGCGATTTAAATATCCTAGAAGGAAGTAGCGTGAATTGGACTTTTGATGTAAAAAATACCAACCGCTTATTTTTAGAAATAGAAGAAGAAAGGCATTTGGCAAAGCTAGTATCTAAAGAAAAAATGGCTTTTAATTATCGCTTTAAGCAATCGGAATTTTATCGCATCATCACAGAAAATGATTTCCAAATTTCAGATAGTATTACCTATCATATAAATATTATTAAAGATGCTTATCCGAGCATTTCGGTAGAACAAGAAGTGGATAGTATAGCCGAAAAGATATTTTTTAGTGGCATTGCAAAAGATGATTATCAAATTAGTAAATTGGAGTTTTGTTATCAGATACAAAAGAAAGATAATACAATAAAAGAGGTGGAAAAAATGAGTATTTCGCCTACCTCTCAACAACAATTCTTCCATCATTTTGATATTTCTTTGCTCAATTTAGAGTTGGGAGATCGACTCACTTACCACTTCAAAGTATGGGATAATGATGGCGTAAATGGTTCTAAGTTCACCAAAAGTCAACTTTTTAATTTTGATGTGCCAGATGCTAAAAACTTGAACAATCAGTTGGAAAAACAGGAGAATAAAATAAAATCTGATTTGCAAAAAAGTATTAACTTAGCGAAAGAAATAAAAGAGGATATTAAGTCCTTAAATAAGGATTTGTTGGAAAAAAAGAAATTGGGCTGGGAGGAAAAGAAAAAGATGGAAAACTTGATGGAGAAGCAAAAAGCTTTGCAAAATCAGATGGCAGAGCTAAAAGAAAAAAATTCCGCCAAACAAAAAAAGCAAGAAAAGTACAAAAAAGTATCGCCAGAACTTTTGAAAAAACAAAAGCAATTGGAAGAGCTTTTTGAAAAAGTATTGGATGAAGAAACCAAAAAGCTTTTGGAGGAGATGAACAAGGAAAAAATGAAAGAATTATTGGATAAAATGGAGCAAGATGATGCTGATTTGGAAAAGGAATTGGATAGGAATTTGGAGCTTTTCAAGCAATTGGAATTCGAGCAAAAATTGGAAGAAACAATTGATAAGTTAGCCCAGCTAAAAGAAAAACAAAAACAGTTGAAAGAAAAGACAGAAGAAAAAAATGCTGACTCAGAAAAACTTGCCAAAGAGCAAGAAAAATTGAATAAGGAATTTGAAGATTTACAAAAAGAATTAGATGATTTGGCAAAGAAAAATCAAGAGTTAGAGGAAAAAAATAAAATGCCAAATACAGAAGAAACTGAAAAGGAAATTTCTGAGCAAATGCAAGAAAGTAAAGAAAATTTGGAGAAAAATAAAAAGAAAAAATCTTCTAAATCTCAAAAAAAGAGCTTGGACAAAATGGATGAATTAGAAGAGCAATTGCAGGGCTTACAATCTAGTTCTTGCTCCAGTGCACAAGAAGAGGATATGGAAACGCTTAGGCAAATTTTAGAGAATCTTATTCGCCTTTCATTCGATCAAGAAGAGTTGATGCAAAAGGTAAATGTAACTCCAAAAAACAGTCCTTCTTATGTGGGTTTGGTAAAAAATCAAAAAAAATTAGTAGATGATGCAAAAATAATTGAGGACTCCCTTTTTGCCCTCAGCAAAAGAGTGGTGCAGATTCAACATACCGTAAATAAAGAAATTGCATCTATCAAAAATAATATGGCTTCTGCAACCAATCATCTGGAAGAAAGAATTATAAATAAAGCAACTTCCGACCAGCAATTTTCTATGACTTCTGCTAATAATTTAGCACTTATTTTATCAGAAATGCTCAACCAAATGCAGAAGAATTTGGCGAACAAGCAAAAGGGGAGTAAGCAATGCAAAAAACAATGTAATAAGCCGGGAAGTGGGAAGCCATCTCTTTCAAAACTCAAAAAAATGCAGAAAAAACTCAATGAGCAAATGAAAGGAATGATGGGAAAAAAAGGAAAAAAGAAAGGTGAAAAACTAAGCAATGGACAATGTAGAAATTTATCAAAATTATCACAGAAGCAAGAAAGTATCCGCAAGCAATTGCAGGAATTAAGAGATGAAATGAGTGGGGGAGAAAAGGGAAATGTCGATAAAATGATAAAACAAATGGAGGAAAATGAGGTGGATATTGTAAACAATCAAATTACGAGAGAAACGCTTAAAAGACAAGAAGAGATTTTGAGTAGATTATTGGAAGCAGAAAAAGCAGAAAGAGAAAAAGAGCAAGAGCCAAAAAGAGAATCTGTAGAATGGAAATACGAGTTAATTGAAGATAATAATAGCTATTCCAATTACAAAAAACAGAAAGAAAAACAATTGGAACTCTTAAAAACCAAACCTGCACAACTCTCACCATTTTATAAAAATAAAGTAACGGAATACCTTAATGAGTTAAGCAAAACAAATGATTGATTTTCATTCTAATACTGATTTCCAACTTAAAAACAAGGCTTCAATAAACTCTTGGATTGAAAATGTGGTGGAAAAAGAAGGAGCAGAAATAGTAGAATTAAGTTTCATTTTTTGTGATGATATGGAGTTGTTGGACAAAAACAAAAAATATCTTAATCATAATACTTTAACCGATATTTTGACTTTTGATTATTCGGAAAAGAAGCGTATTTCTGGAGATATTTACATCAGCATTGATAGGGTAAAAGAAAATGCTACTACCTATAATATTAGTTTTGAAAAAGAATTACATAGAGTAATTATTCATGGCGTTTTGCATTTGTTGGGCTATAAGGATAAAAGGGAAAAAGAAAAGAATAAAATGAGGGAAAAAGAAGATTTTTATTTATCTTTGCAAACTTAATTTTCTGACTATCAACTATTTACAAACTATTTGTTTCCCGTGAAACATATGAACTTTAAAGAAAAATACGATATAATTGTGGTGGGTGGCGGTCATGCTGGCTGTGAGGCGGCTCATGCTGCCGCTACACTTGGTTCCAAAGTTTTGTTGATTAACCAAAATCTGCAAACTATTGCACAAATGTCTTGCAATCCTGCAATGGGCGGTATTGCAAAAGGGCAAATTGTTAGAGAAATTGATGCTTTGGGGGGTATGTCAGGAATTGTTACCGATAGTGCTACTATACAATTTAGAATGCTCAACACTTCCAAAGGGCCTGCTATGTGGAGCCCAAGAGCACAGTGTGATAGAATGATATTTGCACAAAATTGGAAAGAAGTTTTGGAGAAAAATAAGAATATATCATTTTGGCAAGATACCGTTACGGCTTTAACTATTGAAAAGGACACAATTTCTGGAGTTGAAACCAGCTTAGGGTTTACAATAAAAGCAAAAGCAGTAGCCCTTTGCAATGGCACTTTTTTAAGTGGGCTTATGCACATTGGAAAGCAACAATTTTCAGGTGGTAGAATGGGAGAAAAATCTTCTGAAGGAATAACTTCCCAACTTATTGCTTTAGGTTTTACACATGGTAGAATGAAAACAGGAACACCACCAAGGATAGATAGCAGAACAATTGATTATAGTAAAACGGGAGAGCAGAAAGGAGATAAAAATCCAGGAAAATTTTCCTTTTCTAACACTACTGCTGTTAGAAATCAAGAGAGTTGTTTTATTACATATACCAATGAAGAATGTCATGATGTTTTGAAAGAAGGATTTGACCAATCGCCAATGTTTACAGGAAGAATACAGGGTTCTGGGCCGAGATACTGCCCTTCTATTGAGGAAAAATTAAATCGTTTTTCTGATAAAAACAGGCATCAACTTTTTATTGAACCAGAAGGAAGAAATACAATTGAAATATATCTAAATGGGTTTTCTACTTCATTACCTTATGATGTTCAAGAAAAAGCTCTTAGAAAAATATCTGGCCTAGAAAATGCGAAAATTCTAAAGCCAGGTTATGCGGTAGAATATGATTATTTTCCACCAACACAACTCAAGCAAACTTTAGAAACGAAATTGGTAAAAAATCTTTTTTTCTGTGGGCAAATCAATGGAACTACCGGCTATGAAGAAGCGGCTGCACAAGGGATAATGGCTGGGATTAACGCCCATCACAATATTTGTAATCTTGATGCTTTTACGCTTTCTAGATCAGATGCTTATATTGGCGTTTTAATTGATGATTTGATAACAAAAGGGACTGAAGAACCCTATAGAATGTTTACCTCTAGGGCTGAATATCGCCTTTTATTAAGGCAAGATAATGCTGATGAACGGCTTACCGAAATCGGGTACAAACTTGGGCTAGCAAGTAAAGAAAGGTTGAATACCCTAAATGAGAAAAAATCAAAAAAAGAAGAGTTGCTGCAATTTTTATCTAAAGAAAGTGTTGAGCCAAAAACTATTAATGATGTTCTAGTTAAAAAAGGAAGTGCAACTATTTCTCAAAAGAAGAAATTAAAAGGCATCTTGGCTCGACCACATATTTCTGCTAAAGATTTGATGTGTTCCAAAGAGTTGAAATCTTTTATCAAAAAAGAAAAAATAACAGAGGATGTAATTAACCAAGCAGAAATTCACATAAAATATAATGGTTATATGAATAAAGAAAAAGAGATAGCCAACAAGATGAATATGCTAGAACATATCAAAATTCCTGAGGGATTTGAGTATGACAAATTACATTCTGTTTCGGCAGAAGGAAAAGAAAAACTAAAAGAAATTTGTCCAACTTCTATTGGACAAGCTAGCAGAATCAGTGGGGTTTCCCCATCTGATATTAATGTATTATTAATTTATATGGGAAGATGAAAAATTTAAATAATTGTCCGATTTGTAATAGTACGAATTTTAAACCCTTTATTGATTGTAAGGATTATTCTACAACAAAAGAGGTTTTTTCGGTAGTAAGTTGTAGCTCCTGCAAATTTACTTTTACAAACCCTAGACCAAAAGATGAAAGCTTAGGAAAATATTATTTGTCCGACAGTTATATTTCGCATACTAATACTAGTAAAGGATTATTTGAAAATTTATACCAAATTGTTCGAAAATACGCTATCCGACAAAAATTGAATCTGTTAAATCAATTTTCGAATAAAAAGATTCACTTGGATATTGGTTGTGGAACTGGCGAGTTTTTAAATGCTTGCAAAACTGCTGCTTATAAGGTAAAAGGGATAGAGCCATCTAATATCGCAAGGGAAAAAGCTATTAAAAATTATAGTCTAGATATTTCCGAAAACACTGATTTAGAGCAATTTAAAGCGTCTTCATTTGAGACAATTAGCATGTGGCATGTATTAGAACATGTGCCAGATTTAAATAAAACTATTGAAAATTTTTCTAGAATTTTAGAAGAAAAAGGAATTGTGATTATTGCTGTGCCAAACCTAAATAGCTGGGATGCAAAATATTACAAGAAATATTGGGCTGCTTGGGATGTCCCTATCCATCTTTGGCATTTTTCAAAAAATAGTATTGAAACTCTTTTCAAAAAATATAACTTTAAATTAGTAAAAACTAAACCAATGCTTTTTGATTCTTTTTATGTATCAGTATTAAGTGAAGAATATAAAACTGGAAGGAAAAATATAATTACAGGATTTTTGATTGGAGCTATTTCAAATATTGTTGGACTTTTTACAAAAAAAGGTTGTTCAAGCACAATTTATATATTTCAAAAAGAAAACAGGGCAAAATAAGGCGATTTAAAACATTTTAACACCTCTTTAGTGTTCTAACATCAAAAAATCCTAAAAACAAATGTTACTTTATCACTTCATATAGATTGGTTTACAGTTAATTACATCTATTTTTTGAAAAATCACTAAAAATTTAGTACCTTTGTTGTATGAAAAAAATATTTTTAGTTTTTAGTTTTTTAATTTCTTCAAATTTGATTTTTGCTCAATGCCCAACACCCACAGGGCTTTTTGTAACGAATATCACTCATCAAAATGCTTTGGCAAACTGGACTGCAGCACAAGGAGCTGATCATTATAGAATTCGAAAAAGAGAATTAGGAACTACAAATTGGGGGAATCTATTAAATATTGACTCTACAATGACAAGCCGAAATCTACCATTATTACAGCCTCTTACCACTTATGAATGGAAAATTGAATCTTATTGTGACTCTAGCAATCAATCGGGTTCTGCTTGGTCAGTAATTGATACTTTTACAACTACAGCATTTATTCCAAGCCCATTTAACCCACAATTATTTTTTGGAATTAATACCACATTATGCAACACTCATGTTGTTTTTACTATGCGTCTTATGCAGATAGAAAATGAGCCCGATATTTCTATAAGTATTCTCACTTCTGATGGTGGCTCTTTTGATATTGCAAGTATTAGTGTTGGCGACACTGTTGGCACGGCCGAATTAACTACATCAACCGATACATTTTACACAATACTGCAAGCAGGACTTGTTACGGGCAACAATTATGCACTTATTAATTCTGTAGATTCCTCTGGAATTATTGGCTTTTTTTCCATAGAAAATATAAGTGGTGGTGGGGTGAAAATAACTTCTGGCTCTCCTCCTGATGGGAATAACTACACAAGTGGTTATAACAGCACCCTTGTGTTTGATAATCTTTTTGTAACGCCAATTTCTCCAGGTGTATTAAGCTTTTTTGCAGATATTGATTCTAAGTTAAACGATCAGTTTTATGCAGTAGATAGTAGCACAATTATTTTTTGCAATACAAGAATAAATGAAAATGTGAGTAGTAAAAATCTTCTAAAAATAGTTGATTTTATGGGCAGAGAATC
>CAYVKX010000072.1:0-9781 GCA_964452095.1 uncultured Weeksellaceae bacterium | reverse complement strand
TTGGTGGACCTCTCGGTCCCAGTTTCGAACTTTTTTAGAAAATTATTTCTTAATTTTGTTGCATAACAATTAAAGCATTATAAAATGAATCGTAAATCCAGAAAATCAATAAAAAAACGACTTATTTCACTCTTAATATTTATTACCACTATTAATGTGAGCTTTGCTCAAGGATACATTAGCGAAACTATACAGCATGATGGTTTAATAAGAGAATATAGTATTTATGTTCCAGCGAGCTATGATGGAACTACAAATTTTCCTTTACTATTTAATTTACATGGAGGAGGTGGTACTATTGCTGCCCATATTGGTATCGCAGATATGAGCCCCATCGCTGATACGGCAAACTTTATTGTTGTTTATCCTCAGGCACGTCAAGACCCAAGTGATGGAAACTCTTTCAACTGGATTGCTAAAGTCCCAGGTACTTTTGATGATGTACACTTTTTTAGTTCATTGATAGATACGATTGCTAGTAATTACCAAATAGATCAGAATAGAATATATGCTTGTGGTTATTCATTAGGGGGTGATATGTCCTTTGAGCTTGCTTGTAAACTCAATAGCAGAATTGCAGCTATAGCTCCAGTAGCAAGAACCATGCAAGCAAATCCAAATAGTTTTTGCTCTCCGGCGCATCCCACTGGAGTTCTTACAATACTTGGTACGGATGACATAACTTCTCCATACAATGGGATAATATATCTAGGGATAGAATATTATCTTTCAGCAGCAGCAACACATATGTATTGGGCAACACACAACAATTGTGATACAACTGCTGTTGTTAATATTGTCAGTCCAAGTGTTGAGCGATATACTTGGTCAACTGCATCAGGTTGCACCTACGTGGAGGAATTAAAAGTGATAGGAGGAGGACATGATTGGCCTGGAAGTTTTGGAAATATGACGATTGATGCGAATATTGAGATTTGGCAATTTGTTTCACGTTACGACATCAACGGATTAATTGGCTGTATAACTACATCTATCAACGAAAATAATGGGCAGAATGATAATAAGCAATTGATTAAGATAGTAGACTTATTGGGAAGAGAGTCTAAAGATTTGAAGAACCAACCTCTCTTTTACATCTATGATGATGGGACAGTGGAGAAGAAAATAATTTTTTAAAATACATTCCGTTATCTAGAACATGAAAAAAATATTTACCATTCTAATCTTACTAATAGCAACAAATAGCTATGCGCAAAAAAAATACACTATAAGCGGATATATTACCGATAAGAATAATGGAGAGAGCATAGTAGGTGTAAACATTTATTGTGCAGACCTGAGTCTTGGCGTTACATCAAATACTTATGGCTTTTATAGTTTAACGCTTCCAGAAGGAATATATGATGTGTCCTTTACCTTTATTGGCTATCAAAACCAAGTAAAAAACTTTAATTTAAATTCCGCTATAACCCATGATGTTGAATTTGAACTTTCCTCAGTTAATATTCAAGAAGTTGTAGTAACTGGAGAAAAAAATATTGTTGAGACAACACAAACATCAATGATTGAAGTTCCTATTGAACAGATAAGAACTATTCCTGCTCTTTTAGGAGAGGTGGATATTTTAAAAGCTATCCAATTATTACCTGGAGTGCAATCAAGTGAAGGAAGCTCAGGTTTTTATGTTAGGGGCGGTGGCCCTGATCAAAATTTAATACTTCTAGATGGCGTTCCTGTTTATAATGCATCACATATAGGTGGTCTTTTTTCAGTTTTTAATGCAGATGCTATTAAGAATGTACGTCTTACAAAAGGAGGATTCCCGGCAAGGTTCGGAGGCAGGCTTTCTTCTGTACTGGAAATTGATATGAGAGAAGGAAATATGAAAGAGTTTAAGGGAGACGCAACACTTGGTTTAATTTCTTCTAAATTAACTCTTGAAGGGCCAATTATTAAGGATAGAACCTCTTTTATAGTTGCCGCAAGAAGAACCTATGTGGATTTATTTGTAAAACCATTTATGCCAGCAAGTACAGATCTAACTTTATATTTTTATGATTTAAATGCTAAGATTAATCATAAAATATCTAAAAATGATAGGGTTTACTTAAGTGCTTATATGGGCAATGATGCTTTTGGTGTAGATTATGATGCTAGTCAAGGAGGAAGTAAAGGAGGGGAATCCTCAGATAACGGTATTTTAAATTTTGGTTTAGGCTATGGGAATTTGACATCTACATTAAGATGGAATCATTTGTTCTCTGATAAGCTTTTTAGTAATACAACATTAACCTATAGTAGATATTCCTTTAATACAAATTTTGGCCTTACATCAAATCAAACAAACGAAAATACAGCTATTAATTTTGATTATCTAGCAGGAATTGAAGATCTTGGTGGAAGAATAGATTTTGATTATATGCCAAATCCTAATCATGATATTAAATTTGGAACATCATATACGTATCATCATTTTTTTCCAGGAGAGATAAATCAAAATATTAACATTCTCTCATCCGATACAAGTCAGAATTTTTCTTTAGATACTATACTTAACTTTTCTGGAAATACCAATGTGCATGAAATGTTTTTTTATGTAGAAGATAATGTAAAAATTACAAGTAGGTTAAAAGCAAATATTGGTTTGCATATTGGTTATTATTCATTAGCAAATAATAGCTCAACTTATAATACAGGCTTAATGGATAAAATTCATGATGAAAATAATTTCAGTTTTCAACCTAGAGTTTCAGCTAGATATTTGTTGAATGAGAATTGGTCCTTAAAAGCATCATATGCCAATATGCAACAAAACATTCATTTGTTATCTAATTCATCAGTTGGGTTTCCGAGTGATATCTGGGTGCCAGCTATTGATAGTGTTCCGTCCCAAAAATCTGAACAATGGGCAGGGAGCGTTAGCACTCTTTTATTTCAAGGGGCTTATGAGTTGAGCTTAGAAGGCTATTATAAAACTATGGGCAATTTAATTACTTACAAGGCGGGATACTCTAATTTGGAAAGTACTGAATCTTGGGAGAATGCTGTAGAAACAGGTGGAGAAGGAGAATCTTATGGAGCAGAACTCTTTTTACAAAAAAAGAAAGGCAAAACTACCGGCTGGATTGGCTATACCCTTTCTTGGTCCAATAGAAGGTTTGATAACATTAATTTTGGAGAGTGGTATGCCTATAAATATGATAGAAGGCATGATTTCTCATTAGTAATATCACATAAGTTTAATGATAAATGGGATGTTGGAGCTACTTGGGTATATGGCACAGGAAATGCGATTACTTTCCCTCAAGGAGTTTATACTGGGATGCCTCATATTAGCCCTTGGGATGAACAAGTTGCTGTTGACTTTGTTGAATCATATGGCAATAGAAATTCAACTCGATTACCCGCATATCACAGGTTGGACTTTGGGATTAATAAACATAAAAAAAGAAAAAAATGGGATAGCACGCTATCGCTAGGAGCATATAATCTCTATAATAGAAAAAATCCTTTCTTTGCTTATCTTGACTATGAAGACAATCAAAGGGTTGCAAAGCAGGTTTCCCTTTTTCCTATAATTCCTTCGATTTCTTACCGAATACAATTTTAATTATGAAAAATATTATATATCCTACACTATTATTTAGTTTGCTTATAGTATCTTGTGACATGGAAACGGTTATTGATTTAGATATTCCGCCACATGAACCTGTTTTAGTTTTAAATGGTTTGTTAGATACTGACACTAATGCTCGAGTAGTTATCTCTCATTCGGTAGGGGCTTTCTCCAATGCAGTTCCTTCATTTATTAATAATGCGAATGTGTTACTTTATAAAAATGATCAGTTTATCGATTATTTATTACCAGACCTAACAAATTTAATATATGTGAACTATTATGATGATTATACTGCTGATTCATTAGCAATGTATTATTACAAAAGTGATTACACCCCTGATAATAATTCAACTTATAGGGTGGAAGTGAATCATTCAGATTACAATTCAATTTCAGCAGAAACATTTATTCCGGATGATATTACTGTATATAATATTGATGTAGACACAACTTCAAATGAACAAAAAATAGGATTGACTTTTAGCTTTGAAGATAATGCTAATCAGCAGAACTATTACCGACTAAAAGTATTTTCATCATGTGTTAAAGAATGGGAAGACGAGAATGGTGATGATCAGGAGTTTGGATATAGAGGAGATGCGTATATTATGTCAAATGACCCTTCATTTCCTGGTGATATCCCTTGGGAAGGGTACACTTTTTCTGGTCATAGAGTTGTTTTCTCAGATGCTTTGTTTAATGGCCAGCAAAAAACAATCACATTAGATGTTCAATCAGAGCTTAAGTATGGTGAGTGCGATACTGTTATTATTGAATTCTCCACTTTTAGTGATGATACTTATAGTTATTATAATTCATTAGGAGATCATAGTGAAAAAGGTGAGTTGAATATATTTGGAGGCGAGGTAATACCAGTATATACTAATGTAGAAAATGGTTTGGGCGTATTAATATCAACTAATGCACAACAGATTTATTTAAAACCATAAATAAGAAACCCAGTCATTTGAGTGGGTTTATTTTTGGTGGACCTCTCGGTCCTTATTTCGAACTTTTTTATGACGGAACAGATAAATCTTTGACTTATGTAGATTTTGGATATAAGTCATATAATTTTCATTTAAATTGTTATAGTTTCGTAGAATGAAAAAAATCGTTTTTTTATTTCTTTTATTATGTTATAATATTTCTTCTTTTTCTCAAACAGCTTCAGAGATTATCACAAAATCAGATGATAAGATGAGGGGAGAAACTTCATATTCTGAGATTATTATTTCTGCTGTAAGGCCAAAATGGAGTAAGGATATGAAGCTTGTAAACTGGACTAAAGGATCTGATTATAGTGTTTCTTTAGTCAAATCTCCTGCTAAGGAAAAAGAAACAGTTTTTCTAAAAAGAAAAGAAGAGGAATGGAATAATATTCCTTCAATTGAGAGAAACATTAAGCTGCCTCCATCAATGATGATGCAGGGATGGATGGGGACGGATTTGACAAATGATGATATGGTAAAACAATCGTCAATTGTAGTTGATTATTCTCATAACATTATTGGGTCAGAGACAATTCAAGATTTAGATTGTTGGAAGATAGAACTTATTCCAATAGAGGATGCGCCAGTGGTTTGGGGCAAAATAATCATGTGGATTGACAAATCAGATTATATACAGATGAAAGCTGAGTTTTATGATGAAGATGGTTTCTTAATTAACAAACTTCTTTCCTATAATATAAAAAACTTTGATGGGAAGAAGCTTCCTTCAAAGATGGAATTTATCCCTGTAGAGAAGAAAGGACAAAAAACTATAATTGAATATCTTGTTTGGAAATTTGGAGTAACAATACCTGATAAATATTTCACTTCACAGTATATGAAAAGATTAAAATAGGATTTCTCTTTCCTTTAAAAAATGATAGTAAAACTAGCTTGGCGAAATATTTGGAGAAATAAAAGAAGGAGTATAATTACTATTGTGTCAATTCTAATAGCAGTATTTCTTTCTGTTTCCATGCGTTCCATGCAATTGGGCATGTATGATCATATGATTAAGAGTATTGTTGCTTCTTATAGTGGGTATATTCAAATTCATGCTAATGGATATATGGATCAGCAAACAATTGACAACTCCATTGAAGTAAATGATGATCTTTTGGATTCTATAGCAAATATAAATGGGGTAAATAATATTATTAATCGGTTGCAAACATTTTCATTAGCATCTTCAGGAGACCTCACAAAAGGAGTGCTAATTCAAGGTGTTGAGATTGAAAAAGAAAATTTATTGGTTGATTGGACTACAAGATTAGATACTGGGGTCTTCTTTTCTAACAATAATTCAGATGTTATTCTATCAAAGGGTGTTGCTAGTTATCTGCAAAAGGGAGTAGGAGATACTATTATTTTTATTGGAATGGGATATCATGGAATGAGTGCAGCAGGTATGTATAAAATATGTGGCATTGTTGATATGAAAAATCCTAAGATTAATAATCTTACTGTATTCATGAGTTTGCAAAATGCACAGGAATATTTATCAGCACCAAATATAGTAACGCATATAATTATTGATAAAGAGGTGAAAATAGACGAAAGAAAGCTATCTAGTTCTATTAAAAAAGAATTAGATAATAACCAATATGAAGTAATGGATTGGAGAGAACTTTTGCCTGAGCTAGAACAAACAATAAAAGCAGACAATGTAGGAGGGCTTATTATGGTGTTTATACTTTACATGATTATTACATTTGGTATTTTTGGAACAGTGCTTATGATGACGCAAGAACGATTCTATGAATTTGGAGTGATGATTTCAATTGGGATGAAGAAACTCAAACTAATAAAGATTGTTTTGCTAGAAACAATTACACTTAGTCTGATTGGAGTAATACTTGGAATCTTTGCAGCATTACCTATTATGTATTATTTTAATATACATCCGATAAAGCTTGCTTCAGAGCAGGCAGAAGCAATGGAAAAGTTTGGGTTTGAACCTATAATACCAATGTCCACAAATCTTGAAATTCCATTAACTCATGCAGCACTTATTTTTTGTATTTCTTTAATTATTAGTATTTACCCAGTAATTACAATCCTAAAATTAGATACTATAAAAGCAATGAAAAATTAAGATGCGTACACTTATTAAAATAGCATGGAGGAATGTATGGAGAAATAAAATCCGTAGTGGAGTAGTAATTATTTCCATTGTGTTAGGGATTTGGGCTGGTTTGTTTGTTATGGCTATGACATTAGGCCTAAATGAACAAAGAATGAATGGCGCTATTAGTACTTATTTATCTCATATTCAAGTTCATGACACGCAATATTCTAAGGAGCAAAATATCAATTATTATATTCAAAATAAAGAAGAAATTCTTAACAAGATAGAAAGTGATAATAATATTAAAGCCTATGCTAAAAGAACGATTGTTACAGCTATGGCAGCAAATTCAAACGGATCATATGGAGTGCAAATAGTTGGTATTAATCCTGTTGAAGAAAAAAAGCTAACGTCTATATCAGATAAACTTATTGAAGGAACATATTTAAATAAGTTTAAAAGAAATCCTATTATTATTGGTAAAGCTCTTGCTGATAAATTGAATCTGAATTTACGATCTAAAATCGTAATAACACTTCAGGATATTAATAGCAATATTGTTTCAACATCTTTCAGAGTTGAGGGAATTTTTAAAACATCAAGTTCTATGTTTGATGAGGCTACATTATTTGTTAAGATGGACGATCTGGAACAGATTACAGGATTATCAGGGCAGATACATGAGATTGCTATTTTAACAAACTCAATTGATAATACGGAGAAAATTAAATCAGATTTAAATAAAGACATTCTAGGGAGTAAGGCGGAAACTTGGAGTGATATTGCTCCTGAGCTTGGTTATGCTAATGAAATGATGAGTCGATTTATTTATATTTTTATGGGGATAATATTTCTAGCCCTAGCTTTTAGTATAATTAACACTATGCTTATGGCTGTTCTGGAAAGGAAAAAAGAATTAGGAATGTTGATGTCGGTAGGAATGAATAAATCTAGAATTTTTAGCATGATAACATTGGAAACATTATTTATATCAGCATTAGCTACACCAATAGGAATGTTGCTCTCTTTTTGGACGATCTCCTATTTTGGTGAGGTAGGAATTGATTTGTCAGTTGTAGCAAAAGGATTAGAGAGTTTAGGAGTTGGAACAAGGATTTATACCTTTTTACCAAGACAGTTGTATATTAACATCACTTCTCTGAGTTTACTTGTGACTTTTGTTTCTGCATTATTCCCAGCAAGAAGAGCTCTGAAATTAAATCCGGTTGAAGCAATTAAAGCATTATAAAACATAGTAAATATGAACGTAATAGAAACCAGAAATTTAAAACGATATTACCAGCAAGGAGATTCTACAGTCAAAGCATTGAATGATGTTTCTTTGAATTTTCAAGATGGTGAATTTACAGCTATTATAGGCCCTTCAGGATCAGGTAAAACAACCTTTCTGAATGCAATAGGAGGATTAGACACTATAACTTCAGGGGAAATAATAATTAATAAAACGGATATTTCTTCTTTAAATCAAAATCAGTTGATTGATTTTAGATTGCAAAATATTGGGTTTGTTTTTCAATCGTATAATTTAATTCCTGTACTAACGGCAAAAGAGAATGTTGAATTCATAATGTTAATGCAAGAAAGAGAAAAAAGTGAGAGAGATAAAAGATCATCTCAATTACTATCACAGGTTGGATTAGAGAATGAAGTAGACAGAAGACCAAGTCAGCTTTCTGGAGGGCAACAACAGAGAGTAGCGGTTGCTAGAGCTTTAGCTTCAAAACCTCAATTTATATTGGCAGATGAACCTACAGCAAATCTGGATTCAACATCTACAAATAATTTGTTAGATATTATGTTAAAACTAAATCAGGAAGAGGGAGTTACTTTTATATTTTCTACTCACGATCAAAGAGTTGTAGATAGAGCAAGAAGAGTAATTACCCTAGAAGATGGTAAAGTGTTGTCGGATATTATTAAATAAATTATATAAAATGAGAAAATCTGTTTTTGTTTTGGGCTTATTTTCTTTTTTATCATTCTTTTCTTTTTCTCAAAATGATCAGTTAGATGTGAATGGATATATTAAATATTTACCCTCTATTTCTTTTAGTGGTAATGATAATTTAACTACAAATCTCATTCATAACAGAATAAATGTTAAATCATATCTTAATGATTATACTACAGTAAAAATTGATTTCAGGAATCGTATCTTTTTTGGAGATGTAGTTGATAGAAATCCAAATCTTTCAGAGATGTTGGATATTGATAATGGCTCGTTAGATATGTCGTTCATTATAATTGAGGATAATTCTTTAGTAATTTATTCTATTATTGACAGGGCGTATATTGATTATGCTAAAGATAAATGGGAAATAAGATTAGGCAGACAAAGAATAAATTGGGGTATTAACTTGGCTTGGAATTCTAATGATTTATTTAATGCTTATAGCTTTGTGGATTTTGATTATGAGGAAAGACCAGGTACTGATGCAGTTCGTTTCCAATATTATACAGGAGATTTTTCTTCTTTTGATTTTGCGTGCAAATTTGGAGAAAATGTAGATGATATGGTATTAGGGGGGATGTATAAATTCAATAAATGGAAATATGATTTACAGTTATTAGCAGCAAATTATTATACTGATTATGCTATTGGTGGTGGTTGGGCAGGTAATTTAAAAGATGCTGGATTTAAGGGGGAGGCTACTTATTTTCGCTCTAAAAAGAATATGAAAGATACCACAGGAGTTGTAAGTGCATCCTCATCTGTTGATTACTCATTTAAAAACGGAATATATTTAAATGGATCTGTATTATATAATAGCAATGGATCTGATGAGTTTGAGAATGAAAAGGTACAGTTAATGTCAGCTTCAAGTGAACAGCTTACGGCAAAATCTCTAATGCCAACAAAATACTCTTATTTTGTGCAAGCAAATAAGATGTTTAATCCTATGATAAGCGCTAGTATGGCAGTTATTTATGGACAAGGTATGGATATATTGTTTTTAATGCCTTCTGTTAGTTATTCTATAAAAGAAAACTGGGATCTGAATTTAACATCTCAAAGTTTCTTTCTAAAAAGCGATAATGAGTTTGATAATTTAGGGAATAGTATTTTTTGTCGATTGAGGTGGAGCTTTTAGTGTTAGGTTCGAATCCTCTCATCCCGAC
>CAYVKX010000071.1:0-9791 GCA_964452095.1 uncultured Weeksellaceae bacterium | reverse complement strand
GCAGGATTCATAACCCTGAGGTCGGGAGTTCAAATCTCCCTCACGCTACTAGATAAGAAGAGAGCTGTTTAGCTCCCTTTTTATTTTCTAATGGCAAATAGTACAACAATGGAGTCAACATCAAACCCTGTATTATTAAAGACGATAACTCTTATTTGTATAAGTCCAAAAAACGGTATTAAAAGTAATATTAAAAGAGCTTTTTATACTTATAAAGCTGCAAAAAAAATTTACTCAAAAACATCCCTTTTACTTTTTGGTTGTTCATTTTCTCTCCACAAAAAACCTTTTAGGAGTTTTTCCTTTTCTGTTATCTTTTCCATAGGGTGCATAATAGCGGCTGGTTTGGTATGGAAAGTAATTCCATCTAATTCATTTTCTTTAAAAAAGAGGGTAATGTCCGAGCAGTCAGTTGTGTTAATGCCAATGTTTTCTTTCTTATTATTTTGAGCCAAAAAGATTGTTTGTCCATTTCCAATAACTACTATTTTGTGTAGTTTGTTATTGTTAAAAAATCCAGTCATTATTTTTCCTTTTATCTGATTGTAATTAAAGGAATCTTCTTTGGAGATAATCATAGGGTTTTGGCGTAAAAACATTTTTTTGATTTTACCATCACTTACAAAAAGGCGAATGCTATCTGCTGTAATTTGAAACTTATCGCTCCAAATAATGGGCTTATTAAAAAGTTCAATAGTGGAATCTTGCAAATTATAAGCCAAAGAATCGCATTTGGCTTGCATATCTGTTTTGTAGCATTTTACATTATTGTAGGCACGAATCTCTCTTGTGCTTTCTGTTTTTGTGCTTTTTAAAGTGTCTCCATGCACAAAGAGAGTGTCCCTATCTACAATTAAATTCAAAAGTGCATTTTGGGTTACCATGGCATTTTGGGTTTTTTCAAAATACTCGCCCAAATTACCTGTAATAAACAAATTATTTACCGTGTCAATTAGATTTATATTGCTAATGGCTTTTCCGTATCCTTTGTTTCTATCGTAAAAAATACTATCGCCTTTTAAAATAAAATCTTTGTGCGAGATACTTGCATCTTGCTGAAACTGAGATATATTACTTTGCGTATTATACCAACCATTTTCACAATAAATTATATTCTCTTCTGATGTGATGGTAGTCGGTCCTTGAAAAAAAATTACCTTGCTTTTTGAGTTGTAAATCATGGTATCGGTTTGCATCACATAATCTTTATTTATCACCTCCACATTTCCCTTAAAATAAAACAAATGGCTTTTAGAATGATAACTTCCTTTATCAGAAACTAAATTGTTTTCGCCATCTTTTATTTTTCCTTTTTTTGGGTAATGTGCAATATCTTTTGCTAAATTATAATTGATTTTCTCGGTAGTAAGGTGCATATGTTTGTCCACTAATTTTACATTATGCTTGATGGTGGCCCTACTGATATTTCCATCATAAAAAAGGGTTCTTCCAGATAAATTCAAAGTGTCTCCTTGATTTATTTTGATATGCCCAAAGGCATCCATTTTATTGTTTTTATACTGATAAGCACTATCACATTGCATTATTGCTCCTTCATGTTTAAAGGATACATTTCCTACTAATTTTCCGTAATCCGGATGTTTGTTGTTGTCAAATATAAAATCATCTGCATGAATAATTTCAATTTGCTTTTGTGCATTAGTTATGAAAAAACTGCACAAAAAAAGTGGCAGTATAAAAAGGATTTTTTTCAACTATTTGAAAAAAGTTTGTTTTCTGTCAGGTCCAACCGAAACAATAGTAATTGGCGTTTCTAATTCTCTCTCCAAATAAGAGATGTAATTATGGAAGGCTTGAGGCGCATCTGCTAAACTCTCTAAACTCATCAAATCCTCTTTCCATCCTTCTAATTCCTCAAAAATAGGGGTCAAACCATCATTTGCTTCAAAGGGCAAAAAGTCAATTTTTTCGCCATTAAAATTGTAATGGGTACAAACTTTTATTTTATCAATTCCAGAAAGCACATCTCCTTTCATCATCATAAGTTTAGTAACGCCATTTATATTGATTGCGTATTTTAGTGCTGGCAATTCTATCCTTCCACATCTTCTTGGCCGTGCAGTTGTAGCTCCAAATTCCTTGCCAATTTTTCCCATATGTTCTCCATCTTTATCAAAAAGTTCAGTAGGGAAGGGACCGCTTCCAACTCTTGTGCAGTATGCCTTGAAAATTCCGAACACATCCTCCATTTTATTGGGAGCAATTCCTAATCCTGTGCAAGCACCAGCCGCTATGGTGTTGGAAGAAGTAACAAAAGGATAAGAGCCAAAATCAATATCTAAAAGAGTGCCTTGAGCTCCTTCAGCTAAAATATTTTTTCCTTCTTTTAGGGCTTTATGTAAATAGTGTTCACTTTCAATATGTTGGAATTTTTTAAGCGTATTCAAACTTGAAAACCATCTTTCTTCCAATTCTTCCAACTTATATTCAAACTCGTAAAAGTTCAAAAGTTGAATGTGCTTTTGCTTTAGTTTATCATATCTTTCCTTAAAATTTGAAGCAGAAATATCTCCAACTCTCAGTCCATTTCTCCCTGTTTTATCCATATAAGTCGGTCCAATTCCTTTCAGAGTTGATCCAATTTTATTTTTTCCTTTTGCATGTTCTGATGCAGCATCTAAAAGTTTGTGAGTAGGCAAAATAAGGTGTGCTTTTTTTGAAATTAAAAGCTCTGACATTTCTACATCCAATTTATCAATGGCATTAATTTCATTTTCAAAAATAATTGGGTCAATTACCACTCCATTTCCGATAATATTGATTGCTCCTTTGTGAAAGATTCCAGAAGGAATAGTATGCAATACATGTTTAATACCATCAAATTCAAGTGTGTGCCCAGCATTTGGGCCGCCTTGAAATCGTGCGATAATGTCATAATTTGTAGTGAGGACATCTACAATTTTCCCCTTTCCTTCATCTCCCCATTGCAATCCTAACAAAACATCTACAGCCATAATTATTTTTTTATTTTTTATTTTGACACTTCTGACAAAGCCCGTAAAAGTTAAGTGAGTGCCTATTTATTTTAAATTTCAGTATGTTTTCTATTGATGATTTTATACTTAAAATTCTTGGATCGCAAAATTCTTCTACCCCTTTACACTTGGTGCAAATTAAATGGTCGTGTTGTTTGTTGAGGAACGATTTTTCGTATTGTGCTTGTGCTTGCCCGAATTGATGCTTTCTTATCAAGTGACAGTCCATTAGTAAATCAACAGTATTATAAAGAGTTGCCCTACTTACTCTATAATTTTTATTTTTCATTTGAATGTACATACTCTCAATATCGAAATGCCCATCATGAGAATAAATTTCACTCAAAATAGCATATCGTTCAGGAGTTTTTCTGTGTTTATTTTTCACCAAATAGTCGGTAAAAATTTCAGTAACTAATTCTATGGTTTCTTTCTTACTCATCTTAAAAATGAATTGCCAAAAATAGTAAATTTATAATGTCTAACATTAAATAAATTAGTCAAGTTTATAAGTTCTTTCAATCGTTTGTAATCCATCTATTTTTTCTAACTTTTTAATCAGAGAGTTAAGGAAATTAACATTATGTACTTTTAGTGTAATTTCTCCTTGAAACATCCCATCATGACTAGTAATATTGATGGCTTTAATATTTACATTCATTTGAGAGGATATGATTTTTGTAACACTATTCATCAGTCCAATTCTATCAATTCCTTCTAATATTACATAAGCAATAAAGTCGATTTTATCTTTACCTATCCACTTAGCAGAGATGATTCTATAATCGTGTTTGGAGCGCATCTGAATAGCATTGGGGCAATTTGTTCTATGTACTTTTATCCCATCCTCTACAGTAGTAAATCCAAAAATTTCATCTCCAGGAATTGGATTGCAACATTGTGATAATTTATATTCTAAGAGTTCTTGTTCTCCACCAAAAACTACTGTTTTTTCTATTTCTTTTGTATTGCTAACTTTTGGTTTTCTTCTTATTTTATTTTTGATAGAAGTGTACCAACCTATCCCTCTATTTTTAGCAAAATCTTTTAGTTCTGGATTAGTGATAATTCCTGTACCAACTCTAAAGAATAATTCCAAACTATCGCCAATATTAAAATAGCGAATAAGTTCAGTTTCAACTGATTTACTATATTTTATTTTTAGTTGTTTTAGTTTTCTTTCTAATTTTTCTTTCCCCTCTTTTCCAATTTCCTTTTTTTCTTCTTTTAGGGAGGTTTTGATTTTTGATTTTGCCCTAGCAGTTACAACAAAATTTAGCCAATCTTTTTTTGGTGTTTGTTTTTTGGATGTGATAACTTCCACTTGGTCGCCACTTTTTAGAATATGACTTAAAGGTACTAGTTTTCCATTTACTTTCACGCCTAAACAACTTTTCCCAACTTCTGTGTGAATCTCAAAAGCAAAATCAAGGGCTGTAGCACTTTTTGGTAGAGTTTTTAAATCACCAGCAGGAGTGAAAACATAAATTTCTCCAGCAAAAAGGTTTAGTTTAAAGTCATCAATAAAATCTACTGCATTGGATTCTGGGTTTTCTAAAAGTTCCCTAATCTTATTAATCCATCCATCCAAACTATTATCTTTAGAGTTTCCCTCTGCATTTTTGTATTTCCAATGTGCGGCATAGCCCTTTTCGGCAATGTCATCCATTCTTTTACTCCTGATTTGCACTTCCACCCATTTTCCACCTGGCCCCATTACGGTAGTGTGCAAAGATTCGTATCCATTTGCTTTTGGAGTAGAAATCCAATCTCTTAATCTATCAGGGTTGGGTAGGTAATGGTCGGTAACTATGGAATAAACTCTCCAGCATATTGATTTTTCTTGCTCGGCTTTGCTATCTACTACAATTCTTATAGCGAATTTATCGAATACTTCATCAAATTTCACATTCTGTTTTTTCATCTTATTTCTGATAGAAAAAATAGATTTCGGTCGCCCTTTAATGCTACACTTTATTTTCTCAGATTTTAGAGAATCTTTGATGGGTTGCGTGAATTTATTAATGTATTTCCCTCTTTCTTTTTTGGTTTCGTTTAAGCTAAGTGAGATTGCTTTATATACTTCTGATTTTGTAAATTTTAATCCTAAATCTTCCAATTCAGTTTTGATGGCGTAAAGTCCTAATCGGTGAGCAAGAGGGGCATAAAGATAAAGTGTTTCTGATGCGATTTTTAGCTGTTTTGGTTTTTTCATTGCATCCAAAGTTCTCATATTATGCAATCTATCAGCAAGTTTGATAAGTATTACTCTCACATCATCCGAGAGGGTAAGTAGCATTTTCCTAAAATTCTCAGATTGCAAGGATAGATTCTTATCAAAAACATCATCAATTTTGGTTAGTCCATCAATTATTCGAGCAACTTTACTTCCAAATTTCCTGTCAATATTTTCAATAGTATAATCAGTATCTTCTACCACATCATGCAAAAGTGCACAGACTATAGAGGTAGCCCCTAAACCAATTTCTTTTGCAGAAATATGAGCTACAGCCAATGGATGATAAATATATGGTTCGCCCGATTTTCTACGCACATCTTTATGGGCATTCATTGCTAGGTTAAATGCCTTACGGATTTGCTTTTTGTCTTTTGCGTTTGTTTTATCTTTGCAAGCCCTGAGAAGTGCCCTGTATTTATTAAGGATTTCCCTATTTTCTTTCTCTATGCCAATCTTCTTTATCATCAATTAAATCAGCATTTAATAGGAAAAAATCTGATATTTATTCATCAAAGTATTTACTTTTTGTTTTACGGATTCTACTGTTTTTTCGTTCTCAAAATCTGTAATTACTTCATCAATCAAATCAACAATTATTGGAATGGTGTTTTCCTTTACTCCTCTAGTAGTAATGGCTGGCGTTCCCACTCTAATTCCAGAAGTAATAAAAGGCGACTCTGTATCGAAAGGGACCATATTTTTATTGAGTGTGATATCTGCTTTTACTAATGCGTTTTCAGCATCTTTTCCTGTTACGCTTTTACTTCTAAGGTCAATAAGCATGCAATGATTTTCTGTTCCTCCAGAAATAACTTTGTAGCCCTTTTTGATAAAACATTCTGCCATTACTTTTGCATTTTTTATTACTTGCTCGCCATATTCTTTAAATTCTGGCTTTAATGCCTCACCAAAAGCTACAGCTTTTGCTGCAATTACATGTTCAAGCGGACCGCCTTGTGATCCAGGAAATACGGCAGAATTTAGTATTGCCGACATCATTCTAGTTTTTCCTTTCGGGGTAGTTAGTCCCCAAGGATTTTCAAAATCTTTCCCCATCATAATCATTCCGCCTCTGGGGCCTCTTAAAGTTTTATGAGTAGTAGTAGTTAAAATATGACAATAATGAGCAGGGTCGTTCAATAATTTTGCGGCAATTAATCCAGCAGGATGAGCAATGTCTGCCATTAATAATGCATCAACTTTATTGGCAATTTCTCTAAAGCGAGCATAATCCCAATCTTGTGAGTAAGCAGATGCTCCACAAATAATGAGTTTTGGTTTTTCAGTAATTGCAGTTTCTTCTAATTTATTATAATCTACTTTTCCACTTTCCTCTTCCACATTATAAAAGGATGTTTTGTATAATTTCCCTGAGAAATTAACAGGAGAGCCATGCGTTAAATGCCCGCCATGCGAAAGGTTAAATCCTAAAATTTTATCGCCAGGGTTAAGGCAAGCAAGCATTACTGCAGCATTGGCTTGCGAACCAGAATGTGGCTGCACATTTACATATTCCACACCAAATAGTTCTTTGGCTCTATCTATTGCTAATTGCTCTACTTTATCTACCACTTCACATCCTCCATAATATCTTTTTCTCGGATATCCTTCCGCATATTTGTTGGTAAGGCAAGAGCCCATTGCTTGCATCACCTGCTCACTCACAAAGTTTTCAGAGGCAATTAGCTCAATACCACTTCTTTGTCTTTTACCTTCCTGCTTTATTAAATCAAAAATTATTTGGTCATTTTTCATCTTATACTGTTTTAAAATTTCTATTTTCGTAATCGCAACAAATGTAAAAATTTATGAATAGAGTAAAAGAACTTTTCGGAATAAAATATCCAATAATTCAAGGAGGTATGCTTTGGTGTAGCGGTTGGGAGTTGGCATCAGAGGTAAGTAATAATGGCGGCTTAGGGTTAATTGGCTCAGCATCAATGTATCCTGATGTTTTAGATGAGCATATTACAAAGTGCAAAAATGCAACAGACAAGCCTTTTGGTGTGAATATCGCACTTATTTATCCACAAATTGATGAGCATATTGAAATTATAATCAAACATGGTGTGAAAATTGTTTTCTCTTCTGCCGGAAATCCTGCAAAATATACGCCTGTTTTTAAGGAAAATGGAATTAAAGTAGTGCATGTGGTTCCTAATTTGCGTTTTGCAAAAAAAGCAGTAGAGTCGAGAGTAGATGCTATTGTAGTAGAAGGGTTTGAAGCGGGAGGGCATAACGGAAAAGATGAAATGACTACTATGAGTTTGATTCCGTTTGTGAAAAATAAAATAAAAATCCCGATAATTGCTGCCGGAGGAATTGCAAGCGGGGAGGCAATGTTGGCTGCTTTTGCATTGGGAGCAGAGGGTGTGCAAATTGGCAGTTTATTTGTATCTTCTAAAGAGAGTTCGGCTCACATCAACTTTAAAAATGAGATAGTAAAAGCTGCTGAAAATGATACTATTCTTACACTAAAAGAATTAGCCCCAGTTCGACTTTTGAAGAATCCTTTTTACCAAAAAGTATTTACCGCTTATGAAAATGGAGCAAATGCAGAACAGTTAAAGCTTTTACTTGGCAGAGGAAGGGCGAAAAAAGGAATGTTTGAAGGCGATTTGGTGGAAGGAGAATTGGAAATCGGGCAAGTATCTGCACAAATAAATGAAATAAAATCGGTAAAAGAAATAATGGAGGAATTAGTATATGGTTATCAAAATGCAAAACAAGAGCTTTCTAATTTTGATTTTTAGTTTATTTTCTCTCTTGGACAACTAATTTTATTGTAGTAACTTTCTCCTAATTTTATCGTTTATTAAGATGTTGAGTGAATAAGTTTCTTTTTACTTTCTATTGCAAAAGACATTATTATTTATAAATTTGTAAAAGATTAAAAAACACGATTATGAAAAAAGCATTATTTCTTCTTCTATTATTTGTAGTATCTTTTACTGAGACAAAAGCTTCTCACCTTGAAGGTGGAGAAATTACTTGGGAATGTATAAAGTCAGGGGGAACTGCTGGAATGTATATTTTTAGAATGAAGGTGTATAGAGATTGTAATGGAATTAGTGTTAGTACTGGTTCTCAATATATTCAAGTCCATAATCATACTACTATCACCCAGATACAAGTTGATTTTGTTGGGCAATACGATATGTCTCCCCTTTGCGACCCTACCAATAGTGGAAATTCACAAATGGATTGTTTGAATCCTCAGCAAGGTTCTGTTGAGGCTTATGAGTTTGAATCACAACCTATAAATTTACCAGGATTACCGCCAGCTGGTGGCTGGCATTTTACATGGAGTAGTTGTTGTAGAAACTCGGCAATTGTTAATGTGGCAAATCCATCTAGTTTAGGTTTTACTCTTAGAGCAGTAATGTATCCTTATGTGCCAGCTACTACAGGGATTCAGCAAAATACTTCCCCTTGTTTTGATTCTTCCCCTATTTTTAATGAAAAACCAAAAACTATTATTTGTACAGGTTATCCATTTTCTTATTCGCATAATGCATCTGATCCTGAGTTAGATGAGATTGTTTATTCTTGGGCAGACCCTTTAGATGATGGTATTTATAATCCTGCTGCACCAGCTATTATCCCTTTTATAGCTCCTTATGCTTTAAATAGCCAAATACCCGGAAACCCTATTTTAGACCCCGCAACAGGCGAGATTTCTTATAATTCAAATACATCAGGGAACTTTGTTACTTGTATAAAAGTTTCTGCTTACAAATGTGGGCAATTAGTTGCTGAAATTTACAGAGAAATTCAAGTAATATTAATTGCTTGTCCTAATATGGCGGGAGCTGGTCCTAATCTTAAGCCAATTGTTAATGCTCCTTTTCCTGGACCATCTTATAGTACCACTGTATTTGCAGGGGATTTTGTTACCTTTAATATCTCTGGAACTGATAATGATGTATATTCCAATGGCTCTGCTCAAGATTTAACATTAGAGGTTTCTGGAGCTCAGTTTTCAGCCGATTATGTTAATACTACTCTTTGCCTAAACCCTCCATGTGCTACTTTTAATAATGGAGCAGGAGTTGTCCCTCCAATAATCGCCCCTACTACCGTAAATGGAGTGTTTGAATGGCAAACCGATTGTAGCCATATTGCTGCAAATGTGGGTTGTAATACCACTTCCAATCTTTATACATTTTTAATAAAAGTGTTTGATGATTTTTGTCCTGCACCAGCCATTACTATTGCAACAATTTCTGTAGAAGTACTGGCTGCTCCTACCGATATGCCCCCCGATATAAGATGCGTTTCGGTAGATGCAAGTGGAGATGTAGCCTTAAGTTGGGAGCATTTACCTACTGCACAATCTTCCACAATTTACAATATTTATTCTTCTACTAGTGCAAATGGTCCTTTCACTCTTTTAGATACTGTCGGTTATCCTACTAAAACTTATGCTCATTCTTCTGCTGGAGCAGCAGATGCTTCTATATATTATTATATGACTTCAGAATCTGATTGTGCGTGAACTTCTGCTCCTTCTGATACAATGAGGTCAATCAAATTGGATGTAACTCCAATTGCAT
>CAYVKX010000070.1:0-9842 GCA_964452095.1 uncultured Weeksellaceae bacterium | reverse complement strand
TATTTTAATTTGGTTATTAATTGTTTTTTGTATTATTGCACATAGACAATTGTTGTAGTACATATCTAAAAAGCATGTCACATCCAATGAAAACATTAAATTATAGACTTTTTCAAATCTTTATTTTATCGATTTTATTAACAACAATAAAATCATGTAAAACAGATTCTAACAATAAATTAAAAGATTCAACAAATAAAATTGTATTAGATAAAAAAACAAAACTTGATTCAAAAGAAACTGAAATAAAGAAATTCAAGTCTATTAAAATTGGAAATCAAGAATGGATGAATGAAGATTTAAAGGTTGAGATATTTTTAAATGGAGATTCTATTTTTCATGCAACAACAAACAAAGAATGGGCATTGGCTATAAAAAATGAACAACCAGCTTGGTGTTATGCTCCAAATAAACAGAATCAAATTGACAAATTTTATAACATTTATGTATTAAAAGACAAAAGAGGAATTATCCCAAATGGCTGGAAAATCCCTAGTAATTTTGATTGGAACATCTTGGCAAACCATATAAATGATAGTCATGATTCATCATGTGGCAATTGTTGGGTACACATTCCTAAATCCGTCAAAAGTTATCAATTCAATAATAAAAATAATGGATTCCGATTTAAAGATGGTAATTTTTATTCGTTAAATAAAAACAGCTTCTATTGGACTTCAAACTATACGATTGCAACCACTGCAATTGGTAGTGAATTATTGATTAAATATGGCAGTATAATTAGGTTACCTAATGAAAATTTTGGTCTCCAGATTAGATGTATAAAAAAATAACGTACTACAACAAAGTATAAAAATAATAGCCAAAAAGTAAGAAAATATGAACATTGTAGCCCGTATAAAAATTGGTTGTAACTCGAAAAATTCGAGTTCTGAAATTGGCTACTATTCTTATACAACACGTTAACTCAACCTATCCACCAACAATCGCATTTGGTTTTTAGGCGATTTTTTATCGTATAAAATATTGTAAACTGCCTGGGTTATTGGCATTTCTATTTGGTGTTTTTCATTTATTTCCATTATACATTTTACAGCATAATAACCCTCAGCTACCATTTTCATTTCTAGTTGAGCGGATTTTACAGAATATCCTTTCCCAATCATATTTCCAAAAGTTCTGTTTCTACTAAATTGAGAATAAGCCGTTACAAGCAAATCCCCCAAATAAGCAGACTCTTTAATATCTCTTTTTATTGGGTGAACCGTGTCAACAAATCTTTTTATTTCTCTTATCGCATTAGATACCAATACAGCCTGAAAATTATCTCCATAACCCAAACTATTACAAATTCCAGAAGCAATAGCAATCACATTTTTAAGCACAGCAGCAATTTCTGTTCCAAATATATCTTCTGAAACATTAGTTTTAATATACCTGCAAGAAATTTGCCTAGCAAACCAGGCTGCCTTTTCCATTTCCTCACAAGCCACAGTTAAATAAGAAAGGCGCTCTAAAGCCACTTCTTCAGCATGACATGGACCAGTTATCACTCCAATATTTGCATAAGAAATACCATATTGATTATGAAAAAAGTCACCAATAATAGTGTTGTTTTCCGGTACAATTCCCTTAATAGCTGACACAATAAATTTATCTTTTATTGGTATTGTAAGCTCACTTAGTATAGATTTTAAAAAAGCAGATGGAACAGCAAAAACCAAACATTCAGCATTTTCAATTACCTTGTTAATATCTCTGCTAATTTGTAGTTTTTCTTTTTTAAGTTCAGCATCAGAAATATAATTTGGATTGTGCCCAAATTTTTCAATATGAGTAATTGCGTCTTCATTTCGCATCCACCAATTAATGATGTCTACATTTTCACCAAGCATTTTTACAATGGCAGTTGCCCAGCTTCCTCCCCCAATTACAGCTATTTTTGCTTGCTTTTCCATATCAAAACTGCACCTCCAATTCAACTGCTTTTCCATCACGAATAACAGTTGCTTTTACCTTATCTCCTTTTACAAAATGACCCAAAGCTTTCATATAAGCCATCATATCAGTAATGTTTACATCTCCTAAATTTACAACAATATCACCCTTTTGCATGCCCGCATTTTGAGCTGGTTTTCCATCATTGACTCCATCAATTCTCATCCCTCCATCAGAGTACAAATAATCAGGCACAACCCCTAGTGTAACAGAAAATTTTGGAGCTTTTTTACTTTCACCCGATTTAGTTTTTGTGAATTCTAATTTTTTTTCATCATCCAAATCATTTATCAAGTTTTCAATATAAGTTACAACTGTAGCAATTCCTTCAAAGTTTACTTTATCAGCATCATCTGATGGCTTGTGGTAATCAGCATGAGTGCCAGTGAAAAAGTGTAACACAGGAATATCTTGCAAGTAAAATGAAGTATGATCAGAGCTTCCAACTCCACTTTCAGAAGATGCAATTGTAACATTTTTACAAGTATTATCTTCTAACAAAGAATTCCATCTGGGAGAAGTTCCAGTTCCATAAACTTCAATTTTTCCTTCTTCATCAAGTCTTCCAATCATATCCATATTTATCATATAGTTGATTTTACTTGCATCTAATAAATCGCTTTTTGCATAAGCATTTGAACCCAAAAGTCCTTTTTCCTCACCACTAAAAGCAATAAAAAGATAGTTGTAATTATTATATTTTGATTGACTGTAAATTTTTGCCAACTCTAAAAGACCAGCTGTACCACTAGCATTGTCATCAGCTCCATTATGTATTGCAGGCTCACCTCTGTAAAGAGAGCCCTCTGCACCCCAACCTAAATGATCGTAATGCGCACCAATAATAATAGTATTTTCTTTTCCATTATCTACCTCAGCAATTAAGTTTTGACCTTCAATAATTCTTTCAGCTAACTTTACCTCAACACTTATTTTAGTTGGTAAATTTTCTTTTACATCATCAAAAAACAAAACTGGAATGCCAACTGAATAGAGGTTTTTAAATTTACTTTCTGGAGACTCTGCATATTTATTATCCGTGTAATAAATCACTGCAACTGCCCCTTTATTTTTGGCTGTTTCAGCTCTAAGTTTTAAGTCATGATAATTTAAATATTTTGAATGAGGGTGGATTCCATCAGGAGATGAGGTATTAATTACAACTGCTTTTCCTTTAACCTCCAAATCAGTATAATCCAAATAATCTAAATCAGAAGCTTCAATTCCAAACTTTAAATCAACTACTTCAGCTTTTTCAATACTACCATTTGAAGAGTATTTTGTTGGGTACATATTAGATGCAGTTGACCAAAAAGAAATTGCTACATTTCCGTTAAATTCAAACTTATGAACTTTGGTTTTTACTCCAATATCTTTAAGTCTTCCCCAAAGATATTCAAGTGCCAATTGCTCGCCAATTGTTCCAGTTTCTCTACCTTCAAGCTTATCATCAGCTAAGTATTCTACATCTGTTTTTAGACTTTTAACTGTACTTTTAGCAATTTTACAATTTTGCGCTAATACTGTTGAGCTTACTAAAACTAATCCTATTAATATTTTTTTCATTTGTTTATTTATTTTGTATCGCCACTATAATTAGCAATACCCCCTTTTAAATTGACTACTGTTTTAAAGCCCATGCTTTTCATAAGTTCTTGTACTTGTGCTGATCTTGCTCCAGAGTGACAATGAACTATAATATTTTCTTCTTTCTTATCTGATATTTTGTTTACTCCTGCATAAAAATTGGAAGTAGGGATTAAATAATCCATACCAATAATTTGCTTACTACTATTTTCTCTTTCTTCCCTTACATCAATTAGCAAAAAGTTTACCACATTATTTTTTCTCCCATCTAATAAATCAACTAACTCATCAGAATTTATTTCTAATTTCTGAAAATGATTTTCTAATTCTTCTTTTTGTAAATCAGAAGAATGTACAGCTTGTTTTACTTCTTTTTTCTCGAAATTATCTAAATAGTTTTGAGTACAAAATATCCCGCAATGACACCTTCCTGCTTCAGGAATTTCAGTTTTCAAAGCTGGCTTACAGGGGCAAATTCTATTGTTTGCAGCCTTTTTTTCTTCCTTAGTTTCTCCCTCTACCATAAAACAAGGACAGTATCTTTTCCCTTTTGTGAGTTTATTTACCGTTAACCCAATAAAAATTCTTTCATTTTCTGATTCAATAGGATTTGGAAAAAAGCTCATTCTATCTCTTACTTTATCAGCAAAATTTCTTGTTTTTTCTAATTCAGACTTGAATTCCTCAGAGTTAATGTCTAATTTTTCGTCTTGCATTTCTAATCGTTTTTTTCAGCTTTCATTTGTGGGAAAAACAACACATCTTGTATTGAATTAGAGTTTGTCATAATCATACTTAATCTGTCAATTCCAATTCCTAATCCTGCAGTTGGTGGCATTCCATATTCAATAGCTCTTAAGAAATCTTCATCTAAAAGCATAGCTTCATCATCTCCTCTTTTTCCAAGCTCTAATTGCTCTTCAAAACGAGCTCTTTGGTCAATTGGGTCATTTAATTCTGAGAAGGCATTACAAATTTCTTTTCCATTACAAATAGCTTCAAAACGCTCAACTAAACCTTCATGTTCTCTGTGTTTTTTGGCTAGTGGAGACATTTCAACAGGATAATCAGTAATAAATGTAGGTTGAATTAATTGCCCTTCACATTTTTCTCCAAAAATCTCATCAATCAACTTCCCTCTTCCCATACTTTTCTCTACCTCAACTCCTAATTTTTTAGCAGTTTCAGCCATAGTTACTTCATCCATTTTTGAGATATCTATTCCTGTAAAGTGTTCGATAGCTTCATACATAGTGTATCGTTTCCATGGTCTTTTAAAGTTGATTAGATTTTCACCCACTTGAACTTCAGTTTTCCCATGTAAATCCATAGCGATTTTCTCAACCATTTCTTCAACTAAATCCATCATCCAAGCGTAATCTTTATAAGCAACATAAAGCTCCATTTGTGTAAATTCTGGATTGTGAAACCTACTCATTCCTTCATTTCTGAAATCTTTTGAAAATTCATACACTCCATCAAAACCACCAACAACTAATCTTTTTAGATAAAGTTCATTTGCAATCCTAAGGTACAATTCCATATCCAAAGTATTGTGATGAGTTTTAAATGGACGAGCAGCAGCCCCTCCATAAAGTGGTTGTAAAATTGGAGTTTCAACTTCCAAATATTCTTTTTTATTCAAGAAATCACGCATAGAATTCGTCAATTGTGTTCTCTTAATAAAGGCATCTTTTACCTCAGAATTTACTACCAAATCCACATATCTTTGTCTGTATCTTTTTTCAGGATCAGTAAAAGCATCATGCACTGTTCCGTCAGCATCTACCTTTGGTAATGGTAAGGGGCGTAAGGATTTTGTAAGTACAGTAAGTTCTTTAACTTTTACTGAAGTTTCACCAACTTTTGTAGTAAAAACCGTTCCTTTAATTCCTATAATATCTCCAATATCCAATAGTTTTTTGAAAACTGTATTGTACATTGTTTTATCTTCTCCTTCACAGATTTCATCTCTATTTACATAAATCTGAATTTTCCCATCACTATCTTGTAACTCAGCAAAAGAGGCTTTTCCCATTATTCTTCTACTCATTAATCTGCCGGCAAGCACAACATTTAATTCCTCACCTTCCTTATAATTTTCCTTAATTTGCTTGGAAGTTGTATTTACATCAAACATTTCTGCTGGATAAGGATTAACTCCTAAATCCCTTAATTTTTGTAAAGATTCTCTTCTAACTATTTCTTGTTCGGATAGCTCTTGTGACATGTGATAAATTTTTTGCAAAGATAGGAATTCTATTATCCTATTATTTCGTATTTTCGACTTCTTTTAACAATAGCATTTTAACTATGAAAATGAACGATTATATTAATGATTTTACCAATCATTTAAGAGAAGCAATAGAAATTGCAAACAACTCTCAACTTAAAACAAATACTAAAGAAATCAGGAATGTACTGATTTGTGGACTAGGAGGAAGTGGGATTGGAGGTACAATTGTAAATGATATTGTTTCTCCAAAAGCTAGGATTCCAATAGCTGCTACAAAGGATTATAGTATCCCTAATTTCGTAAATGAGCACACACTTGTAATTGCCAATTCTTACTCTGGAAATACAGAAGAAACTCTTTACGCTTTGGAGAAATGCCAAGCAAAAGGAGCTGAAATTGCTGTAATTACTTCTGGAGGAAAATTAAAAACTATTGCAGAAGAAAATAATTACAATAAAATTATTATTCCTGGAAATCAACCTCCAAGAGCAATGTTTGGATATGCTTTTACAGAACTTTTCTTTATGCTGAACCATTACGGAATTATTGATGATTCGTTTAAATCAGATTTTGTAAAAGCTATTGATTTATTAGATGCTGAAAAATCAGAAATTCAAAATAAAGCAATGGAACTCGCTAAAAAAATGTACAAACAAACACCTGTAATTTATGTTGCAAATGGCTTTGAAGGTGTTGCGGTAAGGTTTCGTCAGCAAATAAATGAAAACAGTAAAATGTTGTGTTGGCACCATGTGGTTCCCGAGATGAATCATAATGAATTGTTGGGATGGAGAACAAATGTTGATAATTTGGCTGTTGTGTATTTCCGTAATAAATCCGACTATGAAAGAAATCAGATCAGAATGGATATTAATAAAAAAGTAATTTCAGAATACACAGATAATATTTCTGAAGTTTGGAGTATGGGAGATTCAATAATTGAAAATTCACTTTACCATATTAATCTTGGTGATTGGGTAAGTTGGTATTTATCAGAAATGAATAATGTTGATGCAATTGAAATTGATGTAATAAATTTCCTAAAAGGAGAACTAGCAAAAGTATAGTGAATAAAAAGGTAGAATTTATTGATTTAGGATTAATTGATTACAAGACATGCTGGGATTATCAGGAAAAACTATTTGCAGAAATACTAGAAATAAAATCATCAAATAGGAAAGAAGATAAATCTGATGAAACTAAAAATCATCTTATTTTTTGTGAGCATCCTCATGTCTATACTTTAGGGAAAAGTGGAGATGAAAAAAACCTTTTAGTTAATGAAGAATATTTAAAAAGTAGAGGAGCTACTTTTTATAAAATAAACAGGGGAGGAGATATAACTTATCATGGTCCGGGACAAATTGTTGGTTACCCTATATTGGATTTAGATAACTTTTTTACTGATATCCATAGGTATTTAAGGTTTTTGGAAGAAGCAATTATTCTCACATTAAGGGAATACGGATTAAAAGGAGAAAGATCAGAAGGAGAAACGGGAGTTTGGTTTGATGTTGGAACTAATAAAGCAAGAAAAATTTGCGCTCTTGGAGTGAAAAGTAGCAGATGGGTAACTATGCATGGATTTGCCTTTAATGTAAATTCAGATTTATCCTATTTTGGAAACATTATTCCATGTGGAATAGTAGACAAAAAAGTTACTTCATTAGAGGCAGAATTAGGAGGAAAAATGGATTTTGAAGAGGTAAAAAACAAAGTAAAAACTCATTTAATTGAGCTTTTTGAAATGGAGATTGTTTGACATGAAAAAAATACTAAAATACATATTAGCTATTTTTGTAATTCTTAATTTACTAATTATTATTAGTGGTAAAAGTTGGATGTACAAAGCTATTTCTGTTACTTATTTAAAGGGGCATACATCTTCATATATTGATGATTATATTCATTTTCCCTCCAAGACAATAGAAGCTGGGAATCATCAAGAATGGTTAGTTTCAAAAGATTACAATAAAGCACAACTTCCTGAATTTATAAAACCCATAAATAATGAACTCGGGACAGTTGCTTATCTGGTAATAAAAAACGATAGTATTCTTTTTGAAGAATATTGGAATGGTTATTCTGCAGATAGCTCTTCAAACTCCTTTTCTATGGCAAAAAGTTGGGTTAGCACCTTAATTGGAATAGCAATAAAGGAAGGGAAAATTGAAAATGTTAATCAGAAAGTCTGTGAATTTTTACCTGAGTTTTGTGAAGGGGATAATTCTAAAATTACAATCAAGCATTTACTTACAATGAGCTCTGGGCTTGATTGGGAAGAAGATTATCACGATCCATTAGGACAAACAGCTCAGGCCTATTTTGCTCCAAACTTAAAAAAGCAAATGTTAAGTTTAAACGCAATAGAACCTCCAGGAAAAATATTTAAATACCATAGTTCTTGCACTCAACTTTTAGCTTTTATTATTGAAAAAGCAACAGGAAAAACAATTAGTGAATACGCATCAGAAAGATTATGGAAACCAATGGGAGCAAAACATCCTGCTCTTTGGAATACCGACACAAAAAATGGAGATGAAAAATCCTTTTGTTGTATTAATTCTAATGCAAGGGATTTTGCAAGACTTGGTAAATTATACATGAACCAAGGTAATTGGAATGGCACGCAAATTTTAGATAGTTCTTATGTAAAAGATGCAACCTCTATTGCAAATCTGTTAGGTGAAAAAGGAGAAAAAAATGTAAATTATGGTTATCAGTTTTGGATTACAAACTATAAAAATATGCACATCTATTACGCTAGGGGTTTGTGGGGGCAATATGTTATTTGCATTCCAGAATTAGATATGATAGTAGTACGTTTGGGTCAAAATTACGGAACTCATTTAGAAGATGGTCATTCGGAAGATTTCTATCAATTTATTGATGTAGCACTTCAAATGTATAACTAATGCTAAGTCAAACAAAAACACAAAACATCTTATTTCTGGACATAGAAACTGTGCCGGTAAAAGAACATTTTGAAGATTTAGATTCCACTTTTCAAAAACTTTGGGAAGAGAAAACTGCTTGGCAAAGGAAAAATGAATTTACTCCCTCAGAATTTTACAAAATGAAAGCTGGGGTAATGGCAGAATTTGCTAAAATTATATGTATTTCAGTTGGTTATTTATTTACTGATAAAGGAGAGAATCATTTCAGAATAAAATCATTTTATGGTAATGATGAAACGCAAATCATTTCTGATTTTAATGATTTACTAAACTCAGAATTCAATAAAAAGCAACATCAACTTTGCGCCCATAATGGCAAAGAATTTGACTTTCCTTTTATAGCAAGAAGAACACTTATAAATAGCTTGAAACTTCCAAAACTTTTGGATATTGCAGGAAAAAAACCTTGGGAAGTAAATCATTTAGATACTATGGAGCTATGGCGTTTTGGGGATTACAAACACTATACTTCCATCAAGCTATTGGCAGCACTTTTTAACATCCCTACTCCAAAAGATGATATTGATGGAAGTCAAGTTGCTAGTGTTTATTACAAAGAAAAAGATTTGGAACGCATCAAAATATATTGCCAAAAAGATACTCTTACTGTGGCACAGTTACTATTACGCTACAAAGGGGAGGAATTAATAAAAGAAGAAAACATTGAGTTTGCATAAAAATAGTTATTTTTAGCAACCTAAAAAAACAGAATAAAAGATGGGAAATACATTGTTAGAATTTAAGAATCTGGTAACAGAATTTCATACAGAAGGAACAACTGTTAAGGCTGTGAATGGCGTGAGTTTCACTTTAAATAAAGGGGAAACGATTGGTATAGTTGGGGAGTCTGGTTCAGGCAAGTCGGTTACTTCACTTTCTGCAATGCGCTTAATTCCTTCTCCTCCTGGAAAAATTAGTGGTGGAGAAATTATTTTTCATCAAAAAGATGGTAGCGCTACTGACTTATTAAAGATTTCAGAAGAAGTAATGCGAAAGTTCAGGGGGAATGATATTGCTATGATTTTCCAGGAACCAATGACTTCTTTAAATCCTGTTTTTACTTGTGGTAATCAAGTAATGGAAGCTATTATGTTGCATCAAAA
>CAYVKX010000069.1:0-9933 GCA_964452095.1 uncultured Weeksellaceae bacterium | reverse complement strand
AATAAAGAAGAGGTAAAGCTCTTAAATGCGGATATTCGATACATTAAAACCCAAACTAATTTGCAAGAAAAAGGCAGTTATTTTTTCCAATCCAATCTTTTTTGGATTTTATGTTTAATTCCTGCTTTGCTATTTATTGCACTACTTATTTACTTGAAGGTAATCTCAAAAAATGATGAAAATAGCGTTTTCAATAAAAGCAGAAAAGCGACTAAATTTGCACAAAAACGACTTAAAACTGCACAAAATCACCTAAATAATAACGAAAAGGAGCTATTTTTTGAGGAAATTGAAAAATCACTTTGGGGCTATTTTGCCGATAAATTTGCAGTAGAAATAGCACAACTCTCCAAAGTAAGTGTAAGGCTTTATTTTGAGAAATTTGGAATAAATAAGCAAACACAAAACAACTTTATTTCACTTTTAGGGGATTGTGAAATGGCTCGTTATGCCCCATCTGCAATGCAAAACTCCAAAATGGAAGAAATGTTAAAAGCAGCACAAGAAATAATTATAGAAGTAGAACAGCAAAAGAAATGAGAAAAATTTACTTAATACCATTTTTGATTTTTACTGCAAAAATAATTTTTGCATCAAACGCAATTTTTGAGCAAGCTAACAAATGTTATGCGGAAGAAAAATACCAGGAAGCTATCACGCTTTACGATAGCATTCAGCAAAGCGGATTGCAAAGTACAGAGCTTTTTTACAACTTAGCAAACGCACATTACAAATTGCAAAATTGGGCAGAAAGCATTTTGTATTATGAAAAAACTTTAAAAATAGACGGAAATAATGAAGATGCTAAGTACAATTTACAATTGGCTCAGCTGAATATTGTAGATAAAATTGAAAGCATCCCTAAGCTTTTCTTTGAAAAATGGATTGACTCAGCAATTGCCTTTTTACCTTTTGATAGTTGGGCGGTATTTGCACTTATTTTGCTTTGGCTAAGTTTTTTGGTTTTTTGTCTGCAAAAGCTTATAGGCATTCAGTTGCCGAAACAGCTTTTTACTATTATGATAATTTGCTCTGTTTTTACTTTTATTTTTGCTAACAATCAATTCGAGCAAAAAACACAGCAAAAGAGTGCTATTATTTTCTACTCATCAGTGGTGATAAAAAGCGCTCCTTCTTTTAGTTCGAATGACTTATTTTCTCTGCATTTCGGGAGTAAAATACTGATTACGGACCAAATTGGAAATTGGATTTACATCCAACTTTCTAATGGTAATAAAGGGTGGATGCTAAAGGAAAATTGCAAAGAGATTTAACAATCGTTAAAAACTCTACAACACAAAGCCCTATTTCATTCCTGATTTTTACAGCTTTTTTTTGTATATTTGTGGATTAATTGTAAACCTAATAAACTCTACAGATGAAAAACACAAGAAATCTACTCCTTATTTTTACCCTTATTTTTTCTTATATTACAGCAAATGCTACTAGTAAAAATGATTGGGAAACATACTATGAAAATAGTGAGGTGAAAATTGAACAGAAAAAAATCACTTGTGATTATTCTTCTACTGCCCAGCAAGAAATTATTGTATTTAGATTTGAAAACCTAACTCAAAACAAACTATCTGTTGAGTTTTTTACAAATCTTTGGTACAATCATGTGTCTAGTAAACAAAGCTTGGAAGAATCGCGTATAAATATTGAGCTAAATGCTAGGGAAATTATTGAAGCAAATTGCGAGAATAAAAATGAAGTATTTTACATTTTCTCCAATTTTACTATAAATGGCTACTCTGAAGGATATAACAAGCTAACTAAATTTGAATTGAAAGACCTAAAAATAAACTATGAAAAATAAATTTTTACTATCTGTTTTATTAATTTTATTTGTTGCAAGCCCTAATTTCTTATTTGGGCAATGTACTGTTTCTGTAGATGGAGACACTAATATTACTTGTGGAGAAAGTGTAACATTAACTGGCTATGGTTATATTATGTCGGCAACTTACTCTGATGATTTTAACTCTGGTATAAACGCCTTACTTTGGGGCTCTGCTGGCATAAGTACAGGAGGTACAACAACACCTGCAGGTGCACCTTGTGCTGCTGGAAATCCTGCTGGAGGAGGAGCTGTTCCTGGCGGAAATTCTCTTTGGTTCACGCAAGGGGCAGCAGTTCCTAGATATGCAAGAACAATTCAAATTCCTATTCCTGCAGCAGGAGGAAATATTTATTTCGACTTTAAATTTGCTGCAACTAATGGTTCTCCTCCTTGTGATGGACCTGATAATCAAGGAGAAAATGTTCATATGGAATTTAGTACAAATAATGGTGTTACATGGACTGATGTCCCAGCTCTTACTTTTCCTTTTAATCATAATATAAATCCTACTCCTTGGAATGGAATTGCTTTCTTTGACCCTTCCAGTTCTGTATATCAATCTTTTGAAGATACTTGGTTAAGCTGTCAAGTCCCAATTCCTGCTGCTGCTTATGGGCAAAATACTAGATTTAGATGGATACAAAACGCACCTACAAGCTCTAATTGGGATCAATGGGGACTCGATAATGTGAATTTTGATTTCACTACCGGATCAAATTACACATGGACTAATTCACTAGGGACTGTTGTAAGTACAAACCAAACATTTACTCCTAGTCCAAACATCACAACTACTGAAACATTTACACTAACCTATAGCAATAGTGTAAGTTCTTGTACTACATCTCATACTATAAATGTTTCTCCTTTAATAGTTACTCCTGCAATACTCACCTCTACTGCTTGCCCAAGTACTGAAGATTTAACTGCTGACCCTTCTTTTGGAAATTGTACTTATAAAATTTATTTGTACGATAATGGTGGTGATGGATGGGTAAATACTAATCCTTTAAATCCAAATAATAGATTGGAAGTATTGGTTGATGGAGTTTTAATAAGTACGATAACAATGATTAGTGGTTATGGACCTACGGTTTATTCTTTTACTGTGACTAATGGAGGAACACTAGCTACAACTTTCTTAGGTGGAGGACCTAACCCACAAGAATGCGCCTATTTTATAGAAGATAACCAAGGAAATTTAGTTTGCTTTGATGGTATAAATATGGCAAGCCCTCCTTGGCCATTCCCTGTATTCTCGGGCTCACCAGTTTTTAATGCTACTCCTGCATCAGGATGTAATTTAACTACTACTTGTATTCCAACAAATACTTATAGTTACTCTTGGACAACTTCTCCTGGGGGAAGTATTACTGGAATTTCCAGTCCTGTTTCTCAGAATACCTCAGTTACTGTACAAATGATTAATCAAGATTATTCTATTTGTGTTACTGATATTGCAAATCCTGGCTGTGTAGCTTGTGATACTATTACCGTAAATGGAAATGCAGGAATTGGAACTTTTGATTTTGCAATAACTAGTGCCAATCCAATTTGTAATGATGGCTCTGTTACTACCGTTAATTTTGAAATTTCTTCTACTACAATATCTGTTGGAAGTTTTACTTTTGATATAATAGATAATAGCGGAACAATTATTAACCCAACTCCAATTCCTTTTAATACTATTCCATTTACTGGAACAATTACTCTACCTCAACCCCTTATTGCGGGAAGTTACGATTATGGAATAACAAATGTACTAGATGCAAATGGATGCCCTGTGGCTGTAAACCAGCCAAACCCTATAACTTTTGTGATAAATGACCCGCCTAATGCTGGTGTTGATGCAAGTATTACTGTTTGCGAAACCAGTACGCCATTTGATTTATTTACCATTTTAACGGGAAATCCAGATCTAGGAGGAGTATGGACTAACTCTTCTAATATACAAGTGGGATCTTTCTACATTCCATCAACAACTTCCTCAGATATTTTTACTTATACTTTAACCGGAGCAAGCCCTTGTGCTAATGATTTTTCAACTGTAACTGTTACAAATAATAGTTTGCCAGATGCTGGGACAAATGGTATGCATACTGTATGCCAGAATGATCCCGCCTTTAATATGGAAAACTTTCTAGGAGGAACTCCTCAACCTGGTGGAAGTTGGACGGATGCAAGCGGAAACAATCTTGGTAGCAATATGTTTGACCCAAGCACTATGAGTAGTGGAGTTTTTACTTACACTGTAGTTGGAACATCTCCTTGTCCAAGTGGCTCGGCTAATCTTACCGTAACGGTAGATCCTTTACCAACAGCAATCATTTCTACAAATACTGCAACCATTTGTAATGGAAATAATGCAACTCTTGATTTTACTTTTACAGGTACTGCTCCTTTTGATGTAACTTTTAATGATGGAACAAATCCAAATGTAACTCAAACTATAAACGCAACAACAGGAACTGCAACTGTTAGTCCCTCCTCACCAACAACAACTTATACTTTAGTTAGTGTTTTAGATGCGAATGGTTGCACTTCTACATTAAGTGGTAGTGTAACAATAACAGTAACTCCAGGTCCTGATGCTGGGACTGCAGGAAGTAGAGTGACTTGTGAGAACTCCTCTGCTTTTGATTTATTTAATGAACTAGGCGGCACGCCAGATGTGAGTGGAACTTGGTCAGAACCATCAGTAGGAACTACTTCCAATATGTTTAATCCTTCTGCTTTTGGAGCTGGAACTTTTACTTTAACTTATACTGTAACCTCTCCACCTTGCATACCCGCAACTGCTGATGTAACAGTTACAGTTAGTCCTTTGGTGGATGCTGGTGGTGATGGAAATATTACAGTTTGTGAAAATGATCCTAATTTTAATTTGTTTGACGAGCTAACTGGAAGCCCAAATCCTGGAGGAATATGGACTCTTGGTGGTATTCCTGTACCAAATACATTTAACCCTAGTACTTCTGGGATTGGAACATTTGTTTACACCTATACTGTATTAGGTGCAAGCCCTTGCCCTGATGACCAAGCCACTGTTACTGTAATTGTAAATCCTCAGCCAGTAGTTACCATTAGCGGAACAACTACCATTACGCAAGGGCAAAGCACCCCAATTACTTTTAATTTAACAATTGGAACGCCTCCTTTTACAGTAATTTATGATGATGGAACCTCTACAATTACTTCTCCATCACTTAACTCAACTACTGGGACAATAAATGTATCGCCAAATGCTTCAACAACTTACACTTTAGTAAGCGTAACAGATGCAAATGGTTGTATTGCAAGCTTAAGTGGTTCGGCAATTATTACGGTAAATCAGTTACCAACAGTAACAATTACAGGTGATGCTACTATTTGTTCAGGACAAAATAGTCCCATTGATTTTATCCTTGGAGGAAACCCTCCTTTTACTGTTGATTACACTGTGAATGGTGCAGCAGCTTTTTCAGTATTTAATAGTGTTGGTTCTAATGTCTTGAATATGAGTCCTTTTGTAACTACTACTTATACTTTAGTTAGTATTACTGATGGAAATGGTGTGGTGGATAATGCAGTAAGTGGTAGCGTAACCATTACGGTTAATCCTTTGCCAACAGCTATTATCAGTGGTGATAATACCATTTGTGATGGAATGCAAACACCTCTTAATTTTACCTTAACTGGAGCTTCAGATTACTCCTTAACTTATAACCCTGGAGGAGTTGTAGTTACCTTAAACGCAAGTGGAAATGATGCAACAACAGGAAACCCAATTATGGTAAGTCCTACCTCTACTACTTCTTACAGCATTGTTTCATTAACGGATGCAAATAATTGTACAAATGCTGGTTCTGGTTCAGCAAATATTACTGTGAATCCATTGCCTGATATGCAAATTTCTGCTACTTCAACTACACTATGTGCAGGGCAAAGTGCTGCTTTAGGATTTACGCCAACAGGAACTGCACCATTTAATTTGAATTATACAGTAAACGGAACTTCTACAAATGTTACCTTGGATGCTGCCGGAACAATTAGCGGAACGCCAGTAGCGGTTACTCCTGCTTCTACTACAACTTACACTTTAGTAGATGTAACGGATGCAAATGGTTGCTTAAACTCACTACTAAATTCTAGCATAACCATCAATGTAAATCCATTGCCAACAGCAACTATTAGTGGTTCTACTTCAATTTGTACAGGACAAAGTACCGACTTAGGTTTTACTTTTACAGGAACAGCTCCTTACACTATAAACTATGATATTGGCATTACTACAACTTCTGATGTATTAAACAATAATGTTGATGTAATAACAGTAAGCCCAACTTCTACTACAACTTATACATTAGTTGATGTTACGGATGCGTTCTGTACAAATGCTGCAAGCGGAATAGTTATTGTAACTGTGAACCCTCTGCCAGATGCTACAATAAGTGGTGGAGCAACTTTATGTGCAGATGGGAACACAGCTCAGATAGATATTATCGCTAATGGAACTGCTCCTTTTAATGTTATTTATTCTGATGGATTTAATAACATTCCCCTCAGTGGAATTACAAGTCCATATAATTTCCAAACCAATACAGCAGGAACTTATACTTTAAGCAGTATTACTGATGTAAACGGATGTTCTGGAACGGTTGCAGGTGCAGCTAATGTGGTAGTCAATCCTTTGCCTGTGGCTAGTTTTAGTTTTATGCCTCAGCCAGCCGATATTAATAATCCAACCATTTATTTTACCGATATGTCATCAGGGCTTATTACTGGAATGTACGATTTTGGTGATGGTACTACCTTACCATCTGTTTTAGGTGGGCAGCTATCGCATACTTATTTGGATACGGGAAGTTATCAAGTTTTATACACTGCAACTTCTACAGATGGATGTACAGCTACAGTTGGGCATACTATTATTATTGACCCTGCATTTTTAATTTATATTCCTACCGGATTTACTCCAAATAGAGATGCAAAAAATGATGTTTTCATTCCTATTATGATGGGAGTTGATGAATACAATTTCTACATTTATGATAGATTTGGCGAATTGATTTTTGAAACTGAAAATCAATTAGAAGGATGGAATGGTAGAGTACATGGAAATGAGTTTGCGCTTGCCGGACATTATGCATATGCCGTTAAGATAGTAGATATGCTAGGGAAGAAAAGAGATTTTACAGGAACACTAACACTTATAAGATAAGCTTTTAAAAAACCACTTATGCTAAAAACCATCAAATATTCTTTACTATTAAGTGTGATGGTATTACTAAGCAATTTTGCGTATGGAACACATGCTGCAGGGATGGATATTACCTACCAGTGTGTTGGTTCTGCAGGGGGTGGAGCTGGAGTGCAAATTACTGTAACTATTAATACTGGAAGTTGGGGAAATGAGGTTTCTTGGGATATTACTACCTCAGCAGGGGTTGTTGTTGCAAGCGGAAGTGGGTATAGCAGTTGGAGTTCTTACTCTAATACCTTTTGCGTCCCAACTGGAAGTTTGAACTTTAATATGTATGATTCTTGGGGTGATGGTTGGAATGGCGGAACTTACACTTTAGCTGGTAATATAACTGGCACAACTTCTGGTGGTTTAACTGGTTGGACAAGCTTTGGAACAAACTCTTTTAATGTAAATGGAGGAACTCCTTGCACAATTGCTGCAACTTCTCAATATTTAATTACCGTAAAATTTTATAGAGATTGTGGCGGTATTTCTGCTCCTAGTTCTTTATCATTAAATTATTCTTCTGCTAGTTGTGGGCAAAGTGGTAGTGCTACTCTTTCTCAAATAAGTGGCGGACAAGAGATTACGCCTATTTGCCCAAGTATGACTACTACTTGTACTAGTTCTTGGGCTAGTATTACTGGTATTCAAGAATATACTTATCAAGCAACAATTACTTTACCATCTCAATGTCCTGATTGGGTGCTTTCTGTTTGTGAATGCTGCAGAAATGGAGCTATAACTACTATTAGTGGTTCACCTAACTTGTGTATTGAAGCAGTAATAAATAATACTGCTTCCGTAACGCCATGTAATAATTCTCCTACTTTCTCGGTACTTCCTGTGCCTTTTATTTGTAATGGAATGACTTATTGCTACAACAATGGTGCAACTGATATAGATGGGGATTCATTGGTATATTCATTAGTAACACCTCTTACTAACAATTCAGGTGGAACCGTTACTTATATAGGTGGTTATTCTACAAATAGTCCTGCTGGCGGCACTACTATGTTTGACCCTGCAACTGGAAATTTATGCTTAACAACTACTAACACACTTGTAACAGTAATTGCTATAAAAGTAAGTGAATATAGAAATGGAGTATTAATAGGTAGTGTTATTCGTGACATCCAAGTAAATGTTATTAATTGTAGTAATGCCTCTCCACTACTTAGTGGGTATGGTGGTTCTCCTATTGATGTAAGTACAAACCCAAGTTCTGCAGAATATACTTTTTGTGCGGATGGAGTAACACCAATAAATTTAACAATAAATGGCTCTGACCCTAATAGTACAAATAACTTAAATATGATATGGAATAATTCCATTCCTGGTGCTACATTTACAGTAAGTGGAAATAATACAAATGCTCCTATTGGTACTTTTAGTTGGATACCAACTGCAGCAAATGCAAGTACAATTCCCTATAATTTTACAATATCAGTAATAGATGATGCTTGCCCTATCAATTCTAGTTTTACTTATTCATATTCTGTTACCATCAATGGAACCCCAGATGCTGGAATTAGTAATACAATATCAGTTTGCGAAACGGATATAAGCTTTAATTTATTTTCACAATTAGGCGGAAGTCCTACTGGAGGCGGAAACTGGTATGATAATACTGGCATTCTTTTAACTTCTAATTTCTTTGATCCTGCTACTGATAGTGCGGGCGTATTTACCTATGTGCTTGATAGTGCTGGAAACTGTCCAGGAGATTCATCAACTATTACTGTAAATGTTACCCCACCACCAAATGCTGGGACTTATGGAAGTATTGTAGTTTGTAGTGCCGACCCTCCTTTTAGTATGGATACTCTCTTGGCTGGAAATCCTCAATCTTCAGGTTTTTGGACAAATAGCAATGGAACGCAAGTTTCTAACTTCTTTGACCCCTTTAGTATGAGTAGTGAAACATTTACTTATACGGTAGCTGGAGCTGGTATGTGCAATAGTGATACTGCTACTATTGCTGTAATTGTAAACACTTCCCCAACTGCTACATTCTCTGTAAACTCGCCTACTTGTAGTGAAGATAGTGTTTTCTTGAATCTATCTTTCAGTGGGCAAGGACCATTTTCCTCAACAATAACTGATGGAATTACTACTAATACCTACAATTTATTAGCAAATGGAATTCAAACTAATGGACAAACAATTAGCTTTAACCCAACTACAACTACTACTTATGCTATTACATCAATATCCGACCAAACTGCTTGCGTAAACTTAAACCCAATTACAGCAACTGTGAATGTGGTGCAAGTACCAAATGCTGGAATTGGAGGAAGTGTTTCTGCTTGTACTAATGATACTGCAATAGATTTAACTTCTTATCTTTCTGGAAATGATTTGGGAGGTATATGGACTGATCCATCAAATAGTGTAATTACTAATATCTTTAATCCTAACACTCAAGTAGGTGGAACTTATTCTTATATAGTAAGTGCCTCTCCTTGCCCTAATGATAGTGCAACTATAAATATTACTGTTAATTCTCCACCAATTGTTGTGGCTACTGCATTGCCTTCTACTATTTGTGTGGGAGATCCAACCACTCTTACAGGAAGTGGAGCTTCATCTTACAGCTGGGATAATGGAGTAAATGATGGGGTAAGTTTTAATCCAAACTCTACTACAAATTATACTGTAACAGGAACGGATATAAACGGATGTGTTGGTACAGGTATGATTACTATTAATGTAAACGCTTTACCAACTGTTGTGGCTACTGCATTACCTTCTTTTATATGTAATGGCGACCCAACTACTCTTACAGGAAGTGGTGCAAATACTTATTCTTGGGATAATGGAGTAACTGATGGAATTGCTTTTAATCCAACTTCTACTACAAATT
>CAYVKX010000068.1:0-10123 GCA_964452095.1 uncultured Weeksellaceae bacterium | reverse complement strand
TAATAAAGATAATGAATGATTTTGGAGATGTGGTGGTGGTTGCTCCTGAAGGACCACAATCAGGAATGGGACATGCCATTACTATAAATGCAACCCTAAGATGCGACAAAGTAACTATGGATGATGGACCGCAAACTGAGTATTCCGTAAGTGGTACGCCAGTGGATTGTGTGAAATTGGCAGTGAATCAAATCTTAGATAGAAAACCAGACTTATGCGTTTCAGGAATTAATCACGGCTCCAACTCTTCTATAAATGTAATTTATTCTGGGACTATGTCGGCTGCTGTGGAGGGTGCTTTGGAGGGTATTCCATCAATAGGTTTTTCCCTTTTAGATTTTGCGCATGATGCTGATTTTTCAGAAGGGGAGAAATACATCCGAAAAATTACACAATCGGTAATAGAAAATTCTTTACCAGAAGGAGTTTGCCTGAATGTAAATATCCCTAAAACTAAAGAAAACGAAAAGATAAAAGGAATTAAAATTTGTCGGCAAGCCAAAGCAAATTGGGAAGAAGAATTTGATGAAAGAAAAGATCCAAACGGCAGAACTTACTACTGGCTAACGGGAAAATTTGTAAATTACGATAAAGGAGATGATACGGATGAAAGGGCACTTGAGAGTCATTATGTTTCGGTAGTTCCTGTGCAATATGATGTAACTGCACATCACGCCATTTCCACTATTAATAATATAATTGATAATGGATAAGCAATTTGTAAAAGGGCTTTTGGTTGGCTTAATTGCACCAATAGTTGCATTTGTAATTTATGTCGCTTTTTATTTGGATGCAGATTTAATCAATACCTATAAATCATTAGTGGCAATCAACAAATTATCGCATGTAATTAGTTTGAGTGTTCTTATCAATTTACTCCTTTTTTTTATGAAACTAAAAACCAATAGAGAAGTAGCTGCCAAAGGAATTCTGTTTGCCACTTTTGTGTATGCTTTTATCATTCTTGCTTTAAAGTTATTTTGATGAAATACTACATTATTTCTGGGGAACAATCTGGCGATATGCATGCTGCAAATTTGGCAGCAGCTTTAAAAAGGAAAGATGAAAATGCAGAATTTAGGGCTTGGGGAGGTGATAGGTTAAAAGCAGAAGGTGCTACTATTGTAAAGTACATCAAAGATTTGGCTTTTATGGGTTTTTTGGAGGTGATTGTAAACTTGCCTACTATCTTAAGAAATATAAAATTTTGCAAAAAGGATATTATTGAATTTAATCCTGATGCACTTATTTTGGTAGATTATCCTGGTTTTAATTTCAGAATTGCAAAGTTTGCAAAGCAAAATGGAATAAAAGTTTTCTATTATATTTCTCCACAAATTTGGGCTTGGAAAAAAAGTAGAATCAAGCAAATTAAAGAAATTGTAGATAAGCTATTTGTTATTCTGCCTTTTGAAAAGGAATATTACAAAGAAAATAATTTTGAAGTAAATTTTGTTGGGCATCCTCTTTTAGATGAAATAGCAAAGGATAATTTTACCTTTTCTATAAAAACAGAAAAACCAATTATTGCCCTTTTGCCTGGAAGTAGAAAACAAGAAATACAGAAGATTCTCCCACAAATGTTGAAGGTGAAAAATGATTTTCCTACTTATGAATTTGTAGTAGCAACCACCAATTCTGTAGAAGAAGAATTTTATAAAAACATAATAGGAAATAAAGAAGTTTTAATTGCAAAAAATGAAACTTACGGACTATTAAAAAATGCAAAAGCAGCCCTTGTTACTTCTGGTACTGCCACTTTGGAAACGGCTCTTTTTTCTGTTCCACAAGTGGTTTGTTATAAAACCAATACCTTTTCCTACCAAATTGCAAAACGCCTAGTAAAAACAAAATTCATATCGCTTGTAAATATTATAATGAATAAATTGGTGGTAAAAGAATTGATTCAAAATGATTTGAATGCCAAGAATCTTTCTGCTTCTTTATCTGAAATTCTGGAAAATACCAATAAAGAAAAAATCCAAAAGGACTATAATACCTTAAAATTAAAATTAGGAGTTGAGGGTGCTTCTAATAAAGTTGCTGAATTAATTCTAAAAGAATAAAATACAGGAGTCAGTAGCCAGAATTCAGTAAATAGTATTTAGACCACAGACTATAGTTTAGAAAGTAAAATATAATAAGTATTGAAATATAAGGTAGAAAACAACAATCAAAATCCCCTCTTGGGAGGGTCATCTAACATCTCAATACTAAAATCTAAAAAACAAATGTTTTTTAAATATGTATCACCTCATCATAAGCATCAGCAACTGCTTCCATCACGGCCTCACTCATTGTTGGGTGAGGATGAACAGCCTTTAATACTTCATGTCCTGTAGTTTCTAATTTACGCGCAACCACTGCCTCAGCAATCATTTCTGTAACATTGTATCCTATCATATGGCAACCTAACCACTCCCCATATTTAGCATCAAAGATAACTTTTACGAAACCATCTTTATGTCCTGCTGCAGATGCTTTACCTGATGCAGTGAAAGGGAACTTCCCTACTTTAATTTCATATCCTGCTTCTTTTGCAGCCGCCTCTGTCATTCCTACTGATGCAATCTCCGGGCTAGCATAAGTACAACCAGGAATATTTCCGTAATCAATCGGCTCAGGGTTATGTCCTGCAATTTTTTCTACACAAGTAATTCCCTCAGCAGATGCAACATGTGCCAATGCCTGAGTTGGCAATACATCACCAATTGCATAGTATCCGTTTACATTTGTGTTGTAGTAATCATCCACTAAAATTCTACCTCTATCCGTTTTAATTCCTACTTCTTCCAAACCAATATTTTCAATATTAGCAGCAATACCAACAGCCGATAGCACCACATCACATTCAATTATTTCTTCTCCTTTTTTCGTTTTGATAAGTACTTTACAAGCCGTTCCTGAAGTATCCACTTTCTCCACTGATGATTTAGTCATCACCTTAATTCCTGATTTTTTGAATGATCTTTGTAATTGTTTAGAAACATCAATATCCTCAACAGGAACAATGTTTGGCATAAACTCAACAACAGTAACATCAACACCCATTGCATTGTAGAAATAAGCAAACTCAACACCAATCGCACCAGAACCAACAATCACCATTTTTTTAGGGGCAGTTGGCAAGCTAAGTGCTTCACGGTAACCGATTACTTTTTTACCATCTTGTGGTAAATTAGGCAATTCTCTACTTCTTGCTCCTGTTGCTATAATAATATGTTTTGCTGAATAATCAGTTGATTTTCCATCAGCAGTAACGCTTACTTTATTTCCTGGCTTTACTTTTCCGAAACCATTGATAACCTCAACTTTATTTTTCTTTAACAAATAAGCAATACCACCACTCATTCCATCAGCAACATCTCTACTTCTTTTGATGATTGCAGGGAAATCAGTATTTGCATCTTTTACAGTAATTCCGTAATCCTCAGCATGGCTGATGTATTCAAATACTTGTGCTGATTTCAAAAGAGCTTTAGTTGGAATACATCCCCAATTTAAGCAAATTCCTCCCAAGTGTTCTTTTTCAATAACTGCTACTTTAAAACCTAATTGTGAAGCTCTTATAGCTGTTACATACCCTCCAGGACCACTACCTAAAACTATTACATCAAAATTCATAAATCTTATTTTTTAATATTCTTATTTAGTACTGCAATATTAGTTAAAACATCTTGCACTGAGATGTCATACATACAGCTTTTTTCTCTCTTACAAGAATTGCCAAAATAACAATCGCAACCACTTGTTGGTTCTATGATTATTCCTCTTCCGTATAATTCAAATTCATGTACATTAAAGATATTGTGGAACAGCATCAATTGTTTTTTTAGGGCAAGTGCAATGTGCATCATCATACTTACTGGTGTTACAATAATATCTGTATTATTTGTAATAGCAATAAATTCTTCTAAACTAAAAGTACCCAAATAAGTTGCTCCTGTTTCTTGTTGATAATAACGATTCATTTCATCTTCATCTGGCCCTCCCATTAGCAAACAGAAATACCCTTGCTTTTCCAAGTCTTTAATCAGATCCATCCAAGATTCCTTTGGCCAAAGGCGAGTTTTCCACCTTAATCCACAACCCGTATTTAAACCAATTATTGTTTTTTCATTTGCCAATTTTTCAAACTTAGCTTTCCATTTTTCACTTAAACTTTCATTTAAGTTAATCATGTATTCTTCTTTATTAAACTCAAAATGACAAATTTCAAAAATCTCCTCTAAATAGTTTTTAGTATTCTTTTTAGAAATATGATCAAAAAGCCCAGTAATTAGTTTGTGTTCTGCCTTTTCAGTTGAAATATCAATATGGTTATCTTCCCAAGTAAATCCAAATTTTTCTTTTGCGTTTACATTGCCTAACAACATGCAGGCTTCTTTGTCTTTATCTAAATTTATCGCAATGTCAAATTGCTCATTTTCTAAAATATATAATGAGGTAGCATCCCATTTATAAATCACATCTACCTTTTCTTTTGGTAATACTTGAGGGCTTAGCGTAATCCAAGTGAAATGACAATTTGGATACTTTTCTTTATACTTTGTAAGTAGTGGAGTAGTTCTTATCACATCCCCAATAGCACCCAGTTTTATGAATAATATTTTAATTTCAACCTTATCATAATGTGTACAATCATCACACTGAACATCAAATTGCTTATTAGGTTTACAAGGGATATGTCCCTCAAAATACCTACAATCGTATTTTACATTTTCTTTATCCATCCTTTCTTTTCGTTTGACTGCAAATATAATATTTTAGATATTAGATGTTAGTATTTAGACATGAGATAAATAAGTGAAAATTGTCTTTTGCTTTTTTATCTTTGCATCTTAATTTTTTAAGATGATAAACTACAATATATCCTATAACAACCCTCACAGACATTATGTTGATTTTGAGCTAAATACCACAACTAACGGAATAGAAAAGATGCAATTTCAACTTTCTGCATGGAGACCTGGAAGATATGAATTAGCAAATTTCTCTCAAAATATCCAGAAATGGGGAGCTTTTGATGAGGAAAATAACCCACTTTCCTTTAAGAAAATAACAAAAGATTTATGGGAAGTTGATACTGAAAATGCAATGGAAGTTACCATTACTTATAACTTTTATGCCAACCAACTTGATGCTGGAGCTTGCTATTTGGATGAGCATCAATTGTATTTAAACCCAGTTCATTCTATGTTTTATATAGTGGATAGAATGGAAGAAGAATACAAGATTAACTTAGAAATTCCTGAAAATTATGAGATTGCTTCTTCTATGGAAAAAGAAGGAAATACGCTTTCAGTAAAAGGTTATGATTTACTTGCAGAATCACCAATCATCTGTTCAGACACCTTACAACATGGAGCTTATGAAGTTGATGGAATTACATTTCATTTGTGGTTTCAAGGAGAATGTAAACCCGATTGGGATAAACTAAAAAAGGATTTTACAGCTTTTACAAAAAGTCAAATCACTAAATTTGGTGGTTTTCCAGTTGATGAATATCATTTCTTTTTCCAAATCACTCCTTTCAGAAGTTATCATGGAGTGGAACACACAAAAAATACGGTTTTACTTTTAGGTCCTGGAAACGAAATAATGGACAAAAGACATGAAGATTTACTAGGAGTTTGCTCTCACGAGCTCTACCATACTTGGAATATAAAAGCCATCCGACCAGTAGAGATGTATCCTTACGATTACACTAAAGAAAATTATTTCAGAACTGGTTTTGTTGCAGAGGGAGTTACTACTTATATGGGGGATATGATGCTTTACAACTCTGGAGTATTTAACTGGGACAGTTTTATTAAAACTCAAAACCAGAACTTAGAAAGACACTTAACCAACTATGGAAGGTTCAACCTTTCAGTTGCAGATAGTGGATTTGATAATTGGTTAGATGGATACAAATTAGGGGCTCCTGATCGTAAATCGTCTATCTACCCTGATGCTGCACTTTGCATGCTAATGATAGATTTGAAAATAATCAAAAATACAGAAGGAAAAGAAAGTTTGCACTCTGTAATGAAGGAGTTGTATGAAGAGTTCGCTTTAAAAGGAAAAGGATACTCTGAAGATGATTTCCGAAATATATGTGTGAAATTTGGCGGATTGAAAGTTGCTGAGATTTTTGAAAATCATATTTACGGAATTGAGGATTATATTCCAACTTTAAAATCTTCATTAGAAGTTGTAGGAATTGAATTAAAAGAAAAGAAAAATACAAATTTGTCTGCTCAGTATTTTGGTTTTATTGCTGTAAAAGAAAACGGAAAAATTATCATCAAGAAAGTAGAGCCAAATTCTATAACCGATAAAAATGGCATTGCTCCTGAAGATGAAATAACAAAAGTAAATGGGGAAAAGATAGAAGGAAAATTATCAGATATCTTAAAAGAATGTAAAACTGAAGTTATTTTTACCATTAAGAATAAATTCACAGAAAGGGATATTACTTTAAAAATAGGAAATCATTACCAATTATTAGAATTTGTAAAATCAGAAAAGACAACAGAAGAGCAACTAGTTTTAAGAAAAGTTTGGTCAAATAATTAAATGAAAAACATAAAACTACACGACAAAACCTTTGAGCTTTTTATTTCTGAAACAGAGATAGAAAAGATTGTTCAAAAAGTTGCGGATGAAATAAATAATAGTGGAGTTGAAAAACCACTTTTTATTGCTGTTTTAAATGGCTCTTTCTTATTTGCGGCAGATGTAATGAGAAAAATTTCTTTACCTAATTCTGAGATCTCATTTATCAAACTTGCTTCTTATGAAGGAACAGAAAGTACTGGAAAAGTGAATGAATTAATTGGCTTAAACCAAAATCTAAAAGGAAGAAACATCATCATTTTAGAAGATATAATTGATACAGGAAATACACTTGTTAAAATTGTAGAAATGTTTAAAAATAAGGAAATTGCAACTTTAAATATTGCAACTTTACTCTACAAAGAAGATGTGTATAATAAAGAAATCCCTATTGATTTTATCGGAAAATCTATTCCAAATAAATTTGTTGTAGGATATGGATTGGATTATAACGAAATTGGCCGTAATTTGCCACACATTTATAAATTAAAAAACTAAAATAAACACACATGTTAAACTTAGTATTGTTTGGCCCTCCAGGAGCGGGTAAAGGAACTCAGTCTAATTTACTAATTGAAAAATACAATTTAGTACACTTATCAACAGGAGACCTCTTAAGAGGAGAAATAGCAGCAGGATCTGAGCTTGGAATGAAAGCAAAAACGCTAATGGATAAAGGTGATTTAGTTCCAGATGAAGTTGTTATTGGTATGATTTCATCAAAATTAGATAACAATCCAACAGCAAATGGATTTATTTTTGATGGTTTCCCAAGAACTACAGCACAAGCTAAAGCTCTTGACACTCTGTTAGATGGAAAAGGAACATCAATTTCTGCAATGTTATCTTTAAAAGTTGAGGATGATGAACTTATAAAAAGACTTTTGGAAAGAGGAAAAAATTCTGGGAGAGCAGATGATCAAAATGAGGAAATTATTGCAAATAGAATTAACGAATACAACAATAAAACCGCACCTCTAAAAGATTTCTATTCAGCACAAAATAAGCTTACGGAAATTGAAGGAATTGGAACTATAGAAGAAATTGCAAACAGACTAAATACTGTTATTGATACCCTTTAAATGAGAGTTAAAAATTCCAATTTTGTTGATTATGTAAAAATCTTTTGCCGTTCTGGGAAAGGAGGTGCTGGTTCCTCTCATTTTAGGAGAGACAAAACTACAGCTAAAGGTGGTCCTGATGGTGGAGATGGAGGGCATGGAGGAAGTGTAATCATCAGAGGAAAAAAACAAATGTGGACCCTACTCCACCTTAGATATCAAAAACATATATTTGCAGGACATGGAGGGGATGGAACAGGAAGCAATAGCTTTGGAAAAGATGGAGAAAGTAGCTATATTGATGTACCCTTAGGAACAATTATAAAGCATGCAGAAAGTGGAGAAATATTGTTTGAAATTACGGAGGAAGGTGAAGAAATTACACTTGTAAAAGGTGGAATGGGAGGTAGAGGAAATTCACATTTTAAATCCCCTACCAATCAAGCACCAAGACATTCGCAACCAGGTGGTGATGTTGTAGAAGATTGGTTCGTTTTAGAGTTGAAAGTATTGGCTGACATTGGTTTAGTTGGATTTCCAAATGCTGGAAAATCTACTTTATTATCTGTAGTTTCTGCTGCAAAACCACAAATTGCAAACTATCCATTTACTACTTTAGTACCAAATTTAGGAATTGTTTCGTATCGTGATCATCAATCATTTATTATGGCCGATATTCCTGGAATTATTGAAGGAGCATCTGAAGGAAAAGGCCTTGGATTAAGATTTTTAAGACATATTGAAAGAAACTCCACTTTACTATTTATGGTCCCTGCAGATGCAGATGATATTGCTAAGGAATATGAAATTTTACTTGGGGAGTTACAAAAATATAATCCTGAACTTTTAGATAAAGACAGGATATTAGCCATTAGTAAATCTGACATGTTAGATGAGGAGTTGGAGGAGGAAATTTCTAAAGAATTACCTACTGACCTCCCTACTTTATTCATTTCATCTGTTGCTCAAAAAGGATTGATTGAGCTAAAAGATTTAATCTGGAAAAAACTGAATGAATAATGGAAAATCTGCAGAAAATAGATGAATATTTTTTCAGATTAATTAACTCTATAGGGTGGGAACAAATGGATGAGTTAATGATTCTCATTTCCTCAAAATGGTTTTGGATTCCACTTTATATTTACATTTTATACGCACTTTACAAGAAATTTCCAAAGGAATTTCTGAAAATTATTTTTTCTTTAGGACTACTTATTTTTATTGCAGATTTTGGTTCAGTTCATCTTTTTAAAGAAGTTTTTGAAAGGGCTAGACCTTGTCATTTTTTAGAAGAAATAAGAATAGTTGACGGTTGTGGAGGACCATTTGGTTTTATCTCTTCACATGCTGCAAATTCATTTGCAATTGCCTTTTTTGTCTCCTTACTTTTCAGGAATTTTTGGGGATTTGTACATTTATTTTCTTGGGCTGTATTAATTGGTTTTAGTAGAGTTTATTTGGGAGTGCATTATCCATTTGATATTTTGGGAGGTATGTTATGGGGACTTTTTGTAAGTTTGCTAGTATATAAAATTTATAAAATGAAAATAAAAGATTTTGATTGGCTTTGGTTTGTGTGGTTGGCACTTGTAAGTATTTGGAATTTTGTTTGGCCTGAAGTGCCTCCAATTGCAGATGTATTGGTTGCAGTTGTTTTATCACTTGGAGTTCTTGCAATTAAAAATAGAAAGAAGTGAGAAAACTACTACTTATATTACTTTGCTTACCTTTAATGACTTTAGCACAACAAACTTATGTGCCTGATGATAATTTTGAAGCAATTTTAGAAGGTATGCTGATAGGTAATGGTATTGCTAATGATGATTATGTAACAACTGCAAATATTAATACCATTACTCAATTATCTTTGACTGGGGCTAGTATATATGATTTAACGGGCATCCAAGATTTTACACATTTACAATATTTGGATGTTTCTTATAATTTTCTTACAGAACTTGATGTTTCTCAACTTGCGTATCTATCTAGCTTGCTTTGTTACGCAAATCAACTTACCTGTCTTGACATTTCTGGATGTATTTCTCTTTATACACTACAATGTTTCAATAACTTCCTAACACAATTAGATCTGACTACTAATATTAGCTTATCCCTTGTTCATGCTAACGGAAACCCATTTCTTAATTGCATTCAGACTGTCTCAAACCCAACTTTTTCACCTATAATAGATACAGGTACACTATTGTCTACTAATTGTAGTTATGGAACTATATTAAATTGTAGCGGAACAACAGCAATACAAGAACACACTACAAACAAAGAGCTTCTTAAAGTAACAGACATCTTAGGAAGAGAAATAAAAAAAACAAATCAACCGCTCTTTTACATCTATGATGATGGAACAGTAGAGAAAAGAATAATTATAGAATAATATGAAAAAGATACTCATACTTACACTTATCATTTTTACAGGACTGCAATCTTTTTCACAAAAAAAGTCA
>CAYVKX010000067.1:2949-10216 GCA_964452095.1 uncultured Weeksellaceae bacterium | reverse complement strand
ATATGAGATTAAAATATCCTGAGCATAATTTACTCACAAATGAAATTCCTCCTTTTTTCACAAAACTTTTTGATTTAAAGGACTACACAAATAAAAATATTCAAGGAGAACTGATGTATTTCATGAATGCTTGGAGTGGAAAAGATCAACCTATTGAATTGCATTCTGCAGAATATACCGGTATGAATTATGGAGGAATTGTCTATTCCAAAACAGCAGTTGTTTTTGATTATTTAATGGCATACTTAGGAGAAGATATGATGAACAAATGCAAAAGAACTTATTTTGATAGGTGGAAGTTCAAACATCCTCAACCAAAAGATTTAAGAGCAGTATTTGAAGAAGTAAGTGGAAAAGATTTGTCCTGGTTTTTTGATGATATGATAAAAACAACTAAGCAATTGGACTATGCAATAGTAGGAATGAAAAAGGAAACTAAAGATTTACTCATTACTTTAGAAAACAAGGGTGAAATAAATGGGCCAGTTATTATTAGTGGAGTAAAAGATGGAGAGGTAAAACAAAAACTTTGGATAGATGGATTTTCCAATAAGCAAACTATTGCTTTTCCAAATGGAAATTATGACCATATCAGAATTGATTATAATGGAGATATGCCAGAAACTAATAGGAACAATAATATTATGCGCACAAAAGGAATACTAAGATGTATGGAGCCAATAAAACCACAAATAATCGGTAGTTTGTATCATCCTGAAAAAACGCAAATCTTTTTTATTCCAATGGTAAATTGGAATGTGTATAGCAGATCTTCTTACGGAATAAATATGTACAATCAGTTAATTCCAAAAGGAGGAATAAGTTATAAATTGATGCCGCTTTATAATAATGCAACAAAAAGCGTGATTGGAAATTGGGATTTATCGTACAACAAATACTCTCATAATTCCATGTTTAAACATCTGAAACTTGACATAAGTGGAAGAAAGAATTTGTACGAAAGAGATAAGGAATATAAAAGAATAGAGCCAAAGCTAGCCCTAACTTTTATGCCCTCTTCATTGAGAAGTAAAGTAAGTAATCAACTAAATGCTTCTTATATTTATTTGAATAAATCAGAGGAACAATTGGGCTTTATTAATACTGAATTCAAGCATTCTAATAAGAGAACTATAAACCCGTATAGTGCTACTGTTCAGATAGAAAAAGGTGGTGATTTTACAAAATTTAATCTTACTGCAAAATACAATTATCATATAAACCAAACCAAAAAATTAGATATTAGAGGGTATTTTGGTTTTGTAAATACTGAAAATTCCATCTACAATTTGCAAATGAGTGCTTGGAATGGGGCGAATGATTATGCTTTTTCTGAGAAAGCTTTTGTCAGAGATAATTCTCACAACAACAATCTACCTTACCAACAACAATTATTTATAAATGAGGGAGGATTAAAACATTTTACCAATTTGACTTCCGATAGTTGGTTGAGTACTTTTAGCATGGAATACAATCTGACTAATCGTTTTAAAATGTATGCAGAAATGGGAAGCAATGGAAAAGATTTTGCTTACGGAAGTGGTTTTAGAATTCCTATGGCAAGAAATATGTTGAATATTTATCTCCCAATTTATACAGAAAATGGATTAGTTCCTTTAGATGATTCTTACTTGGGCTTCTTCCGATTTAGTTTGAACATAAAACTAGATTTGGGGAGTTTGTTTTAAGGCATAAAAAAACCCAACATTTAGTTGGGTTTGATGTTTTTTAAGCTTCAGCAGTTGGTCCGCCAAAATTCATAGGGATACCACCAGTAGGATCAACATCTTTTATCTCTCCATGCTGAGCTTCAAATTTCATAATATTATCATTCAAAGCATTCATTAATCGCTTAGCGTGTTGAGGCGTAAGAATAATTCTTGATTTTACTTTTGCCTTTGGAACTCCTGGCATCATTTGAATAAAATCAACCACAAACTCAGATGGAGAATGATTGATAATAGCAATATTGCTATAAGTTCCCTCAGCTACTTCCTCACTAAGTTCAATGTTTAATCCGTCTTGTTTTTTTTCTTCTGACATAATATTAAGTTTTTTTTATTCTTCAGAAACAGCAGTTTCTTCTTGCACCACTTCCTCAGTTTTTTCTTCTAATAATTTATCGAATTCTGATTGAGAGCCAATAATTAAATCGCTACCATCAATAAGTCCTGTTCCTGCTGGAATTTTATGTCCAACAATTACATTTTCTTTAAGTCCTCTTAACCCATCTCTTTTTGCTCTGATGGCTGCCTCATTCAATACTTTAGTAGTTTCCTGGAATGATGCCGCAGAAATCCAACTATCAGTTTGTAATGAAGCCCTAGTAATACCTTGTAATACAGGAGTAGAAATTGCAGGAATTGCATCTACAGCTTCTATCAATTTCATATCTTTTCGTTTCAATCTTGAATTTTCCTCTCTTAATTGTCTTGCAGTAATCAATTGTCCATTATCGTACAATTCAGAATCTCCAGAATCCTTAATAGATTTTTTATCAAAAATAAAATCATTTTCCTCCATAAAATCGGTTTTGTTCACCAATTGTTTTTCTAGTTATTTGGTATGTCCAGAATCAATAACCTCTACTTTTCTCATCATTTGTCTTACCACCACCTCAAAGTGCTTATCATTAATTTTCACACCTTGCAAACGATAAACCTCTTGCACCTCATTTACAATATATTCCTGAACAACAGTTGGACCCTTAATTGCAAGAATATCTTTTGGTGTAATCACACCATCACAAAGTGGCGTTCCTGCTTTTACAAAATCATTTTCTTGAACTAGAATATGTTTAGAAAGTGGCACTAAGAATTTCTTTTCTTTACCAGTTTTTGGAGTAACAATTATTTCCTTATTACCTCTTTTAATTCTAGGTCCGAATGAAATAATTCCATCAATCTCAGAAACTACTGCCGGATTAGAAGGATTTCTTGCTTCAAATAGTTCTGTAACCCTAGGAAGACCACCAGTAATATCACCTGAAGAACCTTGAACTCTTGGTATTTTTGAGATAACTTTTCCTGGCTGAATTCTATCCCCTTCATCCACTGCAATATGTGCTTTTACCGGAATACTATAAGTTCTTCTATCCTCCCCTTTACCTTTAATAATAATAGAAGGATTTTTCGTTTTATCTCTACTATCAACTATTACTTTTTCTTGATGTCCTGTTTGCTCATCTGATTCTACTCTATAAGTATAACCTTCCTCAATATCTTGGAATTTAATTGTGCCACCAATTTCTGAAATAAAAAGTGCATTATAAGGATCCCAATTGCAAACTACATCTCCTTTTTTCACCTTACCCGATTTTTTATAGATATTAGAACCATAAGGTATAATATGAGTAGCAAGGGTAACATCTGATTTCTCATCAACTACTCTAAGCTCAGCAGTTCTACTAATCACAATCTCTACTGCTTTCCCATCTTCATTCTTGGTTTTTACTGTTTTTAAATCTTCAATTTCAATTCTCGCATCACTTTTCATTGTAATACTTGAATCAGCAGCAGTTCTAGAAGCAGTACCCCCAACATGGAAAGTTCTAAGTGTAAGCTGAGTTCCTGGTTCTCCAATGGATTGTGCAGCAATTACTCCAACTGCCTCTCCTCTTTCAGCCATTTTTGCTGAAGCCAAACTTCTACCATAACATTTACTACAGATACCTTTTTTGGTTTCGCAAGTAAGTGCCGAACGAATCTCTACTGCCTCAATATTTGCATTTTGAATCTGCTTAGCAATTTCATCTGTTATCTCACTTCCTGATGCTAAAATTAATTTGTCATTAGTAGGATTATAAATGTCATGCAAACAAACTCTTCCCGAAATTCTTTCTGCAAGTGGTTCTACAATATCTTCATTATTTTTAAGAGCAGTAGTTACCAATCCCCTTAAAGTTCCACAATCTTGTTCATTAATTACCACATCTTGCGATACATCTACCAATCTTCTTGTTAAGTAACCCGCATCAGCTGTTTTAAGAGCAGTATCGGCAAGTCCTTTTCTGGCACCATGAGTAGAAATAAAATACTCTAAAATAGAAAGTCCTTCTCTAAAGTTTGTAATAATCGGATTCTCAATAATTGATTCTCCATGATCACCAGATTTTTGTGGTTTTGCCATCAAACCCCTCATACCAGAAAGCTGACGAATTTGCTCTTTCGAACCCCTTGCACCAGAATCTAACATCATATAAAGAGAGTTGAATCCTTGTCTTTCGTTTTTCAAACGACTCATTACTGTTTCCGTTAATCGGGCATTAGTATTAGTCCAAATATCAATTACCTGATTATATCTTTCATTATTAGTGATAACCCCTAAATTATAATGAGAATACACCTCATCAACTTTTGCATAAGCATCTTTTATCATTTTCTCTTTCTCAGCAGGCACAATTACATCTCCTAAATTAAAAGAAAGTCCACCTTTAAATGCCATTTGATAACCGATATTCTTGATGTTATCCAAGAATTTAACCGTTTTAGCAACACCACATTTTTTAAGGATATTAGAAATAATTGTTCTTAATGCTTTTTTGGTAAGCAATTCATTTACAAAACCCATTTCTTCAGGTACAAATTCATTAAACAAAACTCTACCCACAGAAGTTTCAATCATTTTTTCTTTTCCTTTCTCATTATTCACACGCACTTTTATCATAGCGTGCAGAGCTACAATTTTTTCATTGTAAGCAATATTCACTTCCTCAGAGGAATAAAAAGTCATTCCTTCCCCTTTTACTGTTACTGCTTTTTCTACTACTTTTCCTTTCTCATTTTTTATTGGATCAGCAGTTACTTTTTGCTTTGTCATATAATAAAGCCCAAGCACCATATCCTGAGAAGGAACAGTAACAGGTGCACCATTTGCAGGATTCAAAATATTATGAGAAGCCAACATCAAAATTTGTGCTTCCAAAATTGCAGCAGAACCAAGCGGTAAATGCACAGCCATCTGATCACCATCAAAATCGGCATTAAATGCTGTACAAACAAGCGGATGCAACTGAATAGCTTTTCCTTCAATCATTTTTGGCTGGAAAGCTTGAATACCTAATCTGTGCAGAGTTGGAGCACGATTTAAAAGAACAGGATGTCCTCTCATTACATTTTCCAAAATATCCCAAACAACAGGTTCTCTAGCATCAATAATTTTTTTAGCTGATTTTACAGTTTTTACAATTCCTCTTTCTATAAGTTTTCTTACAATAAATGGCTTGTAAAGTTCGGCTGCCATTTCTTTTGGAATACCGCATTCGTGTAATTCCAAACTAGGACCTACCACAATAACCGAACGAGCAGAATAATCTACCCTTTTTCCTAATAAATTCTGACGGAATCTTCCTTGCTTTCCTTTTAAATTATCAGATAAGGATTTTAACGCTCTATTTCCATCCGTTTTTACAGCAGATGATTTTCTAGAATTATCAAAAAGTGCATCAACAGATTCTTGCAACATTCTTTTCTCATTTCTAAGAATTACTTCTGGAGCATTAATTTCCATTAATCTTTTTAACCTATTATTTCTGATGATAACTCTTCTGTACAAATCATTCAAATCGGAAGTTGCAAACCTTCCTCCATCAAGTGGGACAAGAGGTCGTAACTCTGGAGGAGTTACAGGAATCACCTTCATTACCATCCATTCTGGTTTGTTTTCTGTATGCTGATTTGCCTCACGAAATGCCTCAACTACTTGCAATCTTTTGAGTGCCTCAGTTTTTCTTTGCTGTGAAGTTTCATTATTTGCTTTATCTCTTAATTCATTTGATAATTTATCCATATCAATTCTAGAGAGTAAATCCGCAATGGCTTCCGCACCCATTTTCGCAATAAATTTATTCGGATCATCATCATCCAAATATTGATTTTCTTGTGGAAGTGCATCCAAAATATCTAAATATTCTTCCTCAGAAATAAAATCCAAATCTTTTACTGGCTCTCCTTCTTCATTTACTCCTCCAAGTCCTGTTTGAATTATAACATATTTTTCGTAATAAACAATCATGTCCATCTTCTTGGTAGGCAGTCCTAAAAGGTATCCAATTTTATTGGGAAGTGTACGGAAATACCAAATATGAGCAACCGGCACCACCAAATTGATGTGCCCAACTCTTTCTCTTCTTACCTTTTTCTCGGTAACCTCAACACCACATCTGTCGCAAATAATTCCTCTATACCTGATTCTTTTATATTTTCCACAATGGCATTCAAAATCCTTTGTAGGACCAAAAATTCTCTCACAAAACAAGCCATCTCTTTCTGGCTTATAAGTTCTGTAATTAATGGTTTCTGGTTTAAGTACCTCTCCAGATGATTTTCCTAAAATATCTTCAGGAGAAGATAAACTAATCTTTAGGTGTGAAAAATCTTTAACTTGTCTTTTATCGTTATTTTTTGGCATAATTTTATTCTAAATTTTATTCAAAAGATACTTTTAATCCTAATCCGCTTAACTCGTGTAACAATACATTGAATGATTCTGGAATTCCTGCTTTTGGCAATGGAATACCTTTCACAATAGATTCGTAAGCTTTTGCTCTACCTACTACATCATCCGATTTTAAAGTCAGCATTTCTTGTAAGATATTGGATGCACCATAACCTTCCAATGCCCAAACCTCCATCTCCCCTAATCTTTGCCCTCCAAATTGTGCTTTACCACCAAGAGGTTGCTGAGTAATAAGAGAATATGGTCCAATAGAACGAGCATGCATTTTATCATCAATTAAATGTCCTAACTTTAACATATAGATAATTCCAACTGTTGCTGGTTGGTCAAATTTCTCACCTGTACCACCATCATATAAATAGGTTTCACCATATTCTGGTAACCCTGCTTCTTTCAGCTCTTTATTGATATCATCAATACTTGCACCATCAAATACAGGAGTGAAATATCTTTTATCTAATTTTTGTCCAGCCCAAGCCAAAATGGTTTCATAAATCTGACCAAGGTTCATTCTTGAAGGTACACCAAGTGGATTTAGTACAATATCAACTGGCGTTCCATCTTCCAAAAATGGCATATCCTCATCACGCACAATTTTTGCTACAATACCTTTGTTACCATGTCGCCCTGCTAATTTATCTCCTACTTTTACTTTACGCTTTTTGGCTACAAAAACTTTTGCTAATTGTAGAACTCCTTTTGGTAATTCATCACCCACAGTAATAGCAAATTTATCTCTTTTGTGCAGCCCAAATATCTCATTATATTTCTTGATATATCCGAGTAGAACATTATTTACAATTTTGTTGTA
>CAYVKX010000067.1:0-2939 GCA_964452095.1 uncultured Weeksellaceae bacterium | reverse complement strand
TCATTTAGTAGTCCATTTTTTGGTATCTACCATCAGGAAATCAACATCATGAAGTATCTTTTGAGTAAACTTTGTACTTTTTGGAATAATTGTTTCGCCAAGTACATTGGTTACTCCTTGAGAAGCTTTTCCGCCAATTACCGTATAAAGTTTTTCAATAAGTTGCTTTTTCAGTTTAGCTGTTTCTTTTTGAAACTCTACTTCTAATGCATCAATTGCATCTTTATCCTTTTCAACTAATCTTTTATCTTTTACTGATTTTGAGAATAATGATTTATTAATAACAACACCCTCATGAGATGGTTTTGCTTTTAAAGATGCATCTTTCACATCACCAGCTTTTTCTCCAAAAATTGCTCTTAATAATTTTTCCTCTGGAGTAGGATCTGATTCCCCTTTTGGTGTAATTTTTCCGATTAGAATATCACCAGCTGTAATATTAGCACCAATTCTTATCATTCCATATTCATCCAAATCCTTAGTTGCCTCCTCACTAATATTAGGAATATCAGCAGTAAGTTCCTCAGCTCCTCTTTTTGTTTCTCTTACAGAAACACTATGCTCCTCAATATGTAATGAAGTGAATAAATCCTCTCTAACAATTCTTTCGGAAAGCACAATTGCATCCTCAAAATTATAACCTTTCCAAGGCATAAAAGCTACTTTTAGGTTTCTTCCTATAGCTAATTCTCCATTTTGGGTTGCATACCCTTCACATAATATTTGTCCTTTTTGTATTTTATCTCCTACCTTTACAATAGGTTTGATGTTCATACAAGTACTTTGGTTTGTCTTTTTGAATTTAGTAAGCTCATAAGTTTTTACATGATCATCAAAAATCAAAAGTTCTTCCTCAGGAGTATAATTATAACGAACCGTAATTTTGCAAGAATCAACATATTCTACTTTTCCATTTCCTTCAGCATTTATAAGCACCCTTGAATCTCTAGCAACATGTGGCTCTAATCCTGTACCAACAATTGGAGCATCCGTTTGTAGAAGCGGAACTGCTTGACGCATCATATTCGATCCCATCAAAGCTCTATTGGCATCATCATGTTCCAAGAAAGGAATAAGTGAAGCCGCAATAGAAGCAATCTGATTTGGAGCAACATCCATCAATTTTACTTGCTTTGGAGTTACTACAGGATAATCTGCTTCTAATCTTGATTTAATTCTTCTGTTAGTGAATTTTCCTTCCTCATTAATTGGCGCATTTGCTTGTGCAATTAATTTTTCTTCTTCATCCTCAGCAGTATAATAAGTTGGCTCCTCATCTAATTGAACCACCCCATTTTCAACCTTACGATAAGGCGTTTCAATAAATCCTAAATCATTCACTTTCGCATACACACAAAGTGAAGAAATCAATCCAATATTTGGTCCTTCAGGAGTTTCAATTGGACATAATCTTCCATAATGAGTAAAATGCACATCACGCACCTCAAATCCTGCTCTTTCTCTAGACAAACCACCAGGTCCTAATGCCGAAACTCTTCTTTTGTGAGTAACCTCTGCAAGCGGATTGGTTTGATCCATAAATTGTGAAAGTTGAGAAGTCCCAAAAAATGAATTAATCACAGAAGAAAGCGTTTTAGCATTGATCAAATCAATTGGTGTAAACACCTCATTATCTCTTACATTCATTCTTTCTCGAATAGTTCTCGCCATTCTATTCAAGCCAACAAAAAACTGATTAGAAAGTTGCTCCCCAACAGTTCTTACTCTTCTATTTGATAAATGGTCGATATCATCTACATCCGTTTTTGAATTAACCAATTCAATCAAATTCTGAATAATAGAAACAATATCCTCATTGGTTAAAACCTGCTTAGTTTCCGGAACATCAACTCCTAATCTTTTGTTAATTCTATATCTTCCAACATGCCCTAAACTATATCTTTGGTCAGAGAAAAATAATTTATCAATTACACTTCTTGCCGTATCTTCATCTGGCGGCTCAGCACTTCTAAGTTGTCTGTAAATATGTACTACCGCTTCTTTTTCAGAATTGGTAGGATCTTTCTGAAGTGTATTATAAATCAGTGCATGATCCACAACATTTGCATCTTCTTTGTGTAATAAAATAGTTTGTGAGCCAGAATTTACAATCTGCTCAATATGTTCTTTTTCAAGTACGGTTTCTCTATCAATAATTACTTCATTTCTTTCAATAGAAACAAGCTCTCCTGTATCTTCATCCACAAAATCCTCAATCCATGATTTCAAAACCCTTGCTGCCAATCTTCTACCTAACAATCTTTTTAATCCGCTTTTGGATACTTTCTCTTCATCCGCCAAATTAAAGATTTGTAAAATATCTCTATCACTTTCATAACCGATAGCTCTTAAAAGTGTAGTAACTGGTAATTTCTTTTTTCTATCAATGTAGGCAAACATCACATTATTGATATCGGTAGCAAATTCAATCCAAGATCCTTTAAAAGGAATTACTCTTGCCGAGTATAATTTAGTACCATTAGCATGGAAACTTTGTCCAAAGAAAACACCTGGAGATCTGTGCAATTGGGAAACTATTACTCTTTCTGCTCCATTTACAACAAATGTACCTTTTGGAGTCATATAAGGAATATTACCAAAATACACATCTTGTACTATGGTTTCAAAATCCTCATGATCTTCATCAGTGCAGTAAAGTTTTAGTTTTACTTTTAGAGGCACTTTATAGGTAAGCCCTCTACTAATACATTCTTCAATAGAGTATCTTGGAGGATCAATAGTATAATCAATAAATTCCAGAACAAAATTGTTTCTGGAATCAGTTATTGGAAAAATACCTTCAAAAGTTTCGTAAAGCCCTTCTTTTTTTCTTTCTTCAGTAGTAGTCCCTAATTGAAAAAAATTATTGAATGTTTCTAATTGTATGTCTAAAAAATCTGGATAATCTATTTGATTTCCTATGGTTGCGAAATTTATTC
>CAYVKX010000066.1:0-11141 GCA_964452095.1 uncultured Weeksellaceae bacterium | reverse complement strand
TGTTGGCTTAGGGGCAGTACAAACTTGTGAATAGGTACAATTTCCATCATCTACATTTGCAAATGAAACATAGTTTGTAGCAGTTGAATCTGTACAGCCGTAAACAATTGGAATCAAACAAAGTGTAGGACATGTAGCTATAGGATTATAATCGAACATTGTACTATCCATACAACCATAAACACAAGGAATACAACTTCCATCATCTACTGTGGCTAATGGATTATAATTGGTAGCAGTAGAGTCTGTACAACCAAAAATATTACATTCATCAACTACTATATTATCAATTGCTATATCTCCTGTATATGAACCACCATAAGAAGCAACAAACTCAACATAAATATCTGTTCCTACAGTTCCTGCAACTGATGATAAAGATACTTGCGCATCATTCCATTGGTTTCCTTGATCTCCTGATAATGTCCAAACTTGAATACCATTTATCAATATATCTAAAGTACCAATTGTTGCACCATACATATGATAATTAAATCTTAAGCAAGGATCAGATAAAGTAGAAATATCCAAACATTCTGTACTCATATATACGAATGGATCATAACCAGCTGATGTTTCATAATACATATAATTCCCACCACCTGTCATATCATCAGTTGGACCTGTAAAAGATGAAGTAGTTCCTCCAGAGTTTAGAGTCCAGCCATTATTAGTAATAGTACCTATTCCTGCATCAAAGTTTTCATAATAGGGAGCAACAGTACATAAACAAGGAGAAGTTGTTCCTATTTGTACATTATCCGAACCTGCTGAGCCAGCAACATTATTCATATTTAAAGCAGTACCACTTGCTATCATTGTAGTACCTGTACTGCCTCCTGTAGTCCAAATCTCATAAGATCCTCCATTCCATCCATCACCATAATAATCAAACATATTCATAGTATAACAATCATCTGGTAAGCACAACTCTACCACTTCCATAGAATCAGTATAACTAGAATAATTAAGCACACAACAATTAGAAGCAACTACTACACCAGAAGAATTTGTTAAATTCCAATCCATCTCATAACCCCAACCACCTGTATTAATAATAATGGTAACTTGATTATCAGCACAAGGGACACAACTTCCATCATCACATGTCGCCATTGCATCATAATTAGAAGCAAAAGGATCCATGCAGCCCATCATTCCAAAACAACTTCCATCATCACATGTTGCTGTGGAATCATAATTACAAAATGATGGACCTGTACAGCCATAAACACATGGGATGCAAGTCCCATCATCTATAGTAGCAGTTGAATCGTAATTAATAGCTGTTGGATCTGTGCAACCTCTTAAAATAGTAATTTGGTAATTTGTATAACCCATTGCAGGATTAAATGTATACTCAAAAGCTGCATCATTGTTATACTCATTTGATTCGTACAAAGTATTATCATAATCCGCATAAGCACCTATATAATAAGTACCATCAGGTATGTTATTAAAAGAAGTATCTGCCAAATCAATAGTTTCAGTTTCAGTAGAAGTATTCCCTGCAGCTAAATTATAAGTTACAAATTGAGGAGGCCATCCAGTAATACTTTGACCTCCATCTACTTGATCTGTACCTATTAAGTAATCGATAAAATTTGGAACAATAGTTGCATTAGTAGATAAGTAATAACCAATTTGAGATGGAGCAGCTGCTCCTGTTCCGTTATTGGTTACCTCTACACTAAAATCAATAACTGAGCCACTTACACTTACAGGTGGAGTGATTGTACAAGGAGCTGGAATACAGATTGTAACCAAATGACTCTCATTTGTAATATCCAAATCTGGGTAAGTACAACTCCCATCATCTATATTTGCTGTTGGATCGTAATTAGAGGCTAATGAATCCATGCAACCTCTTTGAATTGTTATCTGGTAGTAATTCCATATAATAGCACCTGTTACCGGATTAAACATACCGTTTGAATATTGGAAAGCTTCTCCATTATTTGATCCAGTTGTTTCATAAACCACATTTGAATAATCAGCATACGCCCCAATATAATAAGTTCCATTTGGAATACCATTATAATAAGATGACTCTATATCAAATACTGCACTTTGAAAAGATGTGTCTCCAGGTGAAATTGAAGGAACAGGATTCCATCCTAGAAAATAATCTCCTGTAGTAATAGTAGAATTTGTAGAGAGATAGAATCCTACCTCAGAAGGAATTGTACCAGAACCTGAAGCATCATTCACTACCTGAATATTATTATAAATAATCCAATTATTATTTATAGTTATAGGTGGAGTGCCTGGAGTACCGCCAATTACAAGACCATTCCAAAAACTTCCATTTCCAATGGATAAATCTGGAGTACCACAACCACTACCCGTCAATCCACTCCTATCATTAATTGCGCTGTAATTAATTCTATTATCTTGTTGTGATGAAAAATTTATTCTACATGATTTTCTAGAATAAGACATAATATTTGTAGGATCTGGAATATATGTATAGCCATAAGAATCTTGAGCGTTTCCTGTATATACGCAGGAGGAATTCACAGCATTCGAACTAGAACAAGTAGAACTAGAGGAACTACATAATGTTGGGTCAGCATCTGTGTCGCAAAGTTCATCTCCAGCAGTAGAACAATTTGGGTTTACAGTATATGAAATGCCAAGAGAATAAGCAGTAAAACTTGTACGAGATACCAATTCGTTTCCATTAGCTGTTTCATGAGTATGGAGTAAAGAAAAATAATGTCCTAATTCATGAACCATAGAAAGATCATAACAATTATTAGCCATTATTATACTTTGAGTTCCTGTGGACCATGGAAATGAAGCTGATCCACAAATGGTCTTAGTACCGGAAGTAATGCTATTAAAGAAATATATATTTATAACATTAGAAATATTATGAGTTGTCGAAAATGATGACTTGTTAGATTTGTTAAAGTCATAATTTCCACTATCATCTATAAAATTGACGGTAGCACACTCATAGAATTGCATATTCGAATTAATATACTGTGAGTTGATATCATTCATTACAGACGGTATCAGTAATGGATCAAGTCCTCCAGTTCCGTTTGTCTCTCTAACAATATGAAATTGTATTGGAAAATCAAGAGTCGTTTCTGCTTTTTCCCAACTATTTCTAGCATCTCTTGTTTGTAGATATATACTTCTTTGTTGTGGGGTCATTATTAATTCTGTTCCACACTCTTCAAACTGAAATTGATTGGTTAATGTTTGGTTGTTTACCTGGGCATTACCAGTAAATGCTAGTAAACTACAGGATACAACCATTAAAATTTTGTAAAAAGTTTTCATAATAAATTGTTTTGGTTAATAAGGTTGCAATTTTACCACTTATTCTTAAAACAAAAAACAGAAACTAATCGTATTTTTTATAAATTTGCTCTCAAAAACAATAAATGAAAACGCCATCAATTGATCTATATGAGTTAATTAATAGTTTGACAAAACATGAAAAAAGATTTGTTTTGCTAGATTTAAAAGACAGTCGTCAGCAAATAAATTATTTACTTTTTGCATCTATTTTACAATTAAAAAGGTACAATGAAGATGATTTAAAATTAGCCCTCCAAGAGCCGAAAATAGTTTCTACACTTCCTTTTCATAAAAACAAACTCTATAATACTATCCTAAAAATATTAAGAAAATATCGGCTTACAAGCAATGAAAAACTAAACATTTCACAGCAGATAGATTTCTTAGCTATTTTAAAAGAAAAACGATTATTCAAAAAACTAAAAAAAGAAATAAACCGATTGCAAAAAATTTGTATTAAAAGAGAATACTATCCATTTTTACTGCAAATTTCATTATTTAAAAAACAATTAATTATAGAAACTGAAACTAAAAATGTAATTGAAAAACTAAAACAAATATCGGGAAATGAAAAACAATACTTAAAGAGAATTGAAACACAAACAAATTTGGAAAGTATTGATAGAATGTTGTTTTTCAACAATAAAATAAATATTAACCGAAAAGAAATAGCAGAACAAATTATTAAAGAAAAAAAGTTTAACAAAATAAAACCAATTAGCTTTAAGGAAATATACCAGTACCAATGCATACAAAGCCAAATAGCTTGGGCAAAACAAGATATGAAAGCTTACCTTAAATGGAGAAAAGAATCTTATACGCTTTGGACCAAAAATATTAGCAAAAGAAAAAAGAAACTTTTTACTTATACTTCTGTGCTTATTAATTATTTGGATGCCTGCAGAATAACTAAAAACAAAACAGAGTTTTTTAATACTTTAGAAAAAATAAACTCAATAACAACAAAGCAGAAGGATGTAATTAGTCGCATTTTCTTTTTTAGTAATAATATGCAACTAATGTGGTATGTTTCTGAAAAGAAATTCTTTGAGGGAATCAAACTTTTTAAAAAAATAAACATCCACTTTTACAAAAGAAAAATTAGTAAAACCAATAAAATAAGTATGCTTAACAATTATTGTATTTGCCTTATGCAAACCAGAAGGTACAAGCAAGCACAAAACACAATAAATGACATAAAAAAACTTAAAGCAGGAGATGTAAGGAAAGATATCGCTATTTTAATTGCTATTTACATTGTACTTATTGATGTTTCTCAAAACAACCTATATGATGAAAAAAGAAAAAAACATCTTCTTTTATTTAAAAATATGAAGGTTCCAGAACTTTCCGAGATGATAAAATTATTGTTTGAATTTCAGTTTTCTGAAAAACAGAAACATAAAAAAAATATTAAAGCACAATTAATGATTTTTGCAAAAAATCATAAAAATATATTTGGTTATTTTGACTTCACATTGTGGATTAAAAACTGTTTGTAAAAATCAAAGTCTATTATTTAAAAATCCTAATTTTAATAATTTAATCTCTAACACTAATAAAACATTTAAAAATAAAGATGATTTTAATACTTTCTACAACTACTTATCTATTCAAAAGAACTATCATTACTTTAAACACAATACTGACGATCTTAAAATAATAAAACAAAAAATAGCTCTTCTAGAGAAGCATAACAAGGCTAATGAACCAAATTATTTTATAAGCCAATTAAATCTTCTTCATTCTCTATTTAGTCAATCGTTATTTGAAAAAACGCAAAATCAAATAAATTTAATTAATAGCGTATGTTCATCAAATGAAGATATTAATACTAAGCTGTTTTCAAACTGTTTTTTATATCAAATATTAGTTTATATCAAAAATAAGGAATTCAAAAAAGCTCAAATTTTTATTGAAAATCAATCAAAAAAATATCAACAACTAAAATCAAAGATAAATACAGATAAGTGTTTTCTAATAGATTTTAGTATTGCAATAAATAGTTTCTATTTAGGTAACAATACTAAATCATTACAATTTTTCGAAATTTATCTGAAAGAAGAAATGGTAACTGAATTTCATCACTTCCTAACCAATTTCTTAATTCAAATAATTAAAGATAATTATAACAGTGTGGCAAGTTATTCAAATCCTCATTACTCAAAAGCACATCAACTTCTATCAGATAAAAATTATACTGAACTAAAACCACTCATTCAAAAACTAGATAATCATGTTTTATCTAAAATTCTGCATTTTGATTTGATAAAATAAAAACGCCCATTCCTTATTTCAGTATTTCAATTCCTCCCTACTATATCCTGACTTCTATCTCCTGACTTCTGTATCCTGTCTCCTGGCTTCTGCTTACTTTCTAACAACTATCTTTTCTTTTTGTTAATAATTCTATTACATAAAGGTTCATTAAAAGTAGGATTGATTGTATTTTTATCAAAATTAATTAAAGGTAAATAATACAGAAAATAAATGGCAAAAATAATAGCAATAGCAAACCAAAAAGGAGGCGTTGGCTAAACCACAACAGCTATGAATTTGGCAGCTGGACTTGGAGTGTTAGAAAAGAAAGTCCTTTTGGTAGATGCCGATCCGCAAGCCAATGCTACCTCTGGAGTTGGGCACGACCCAAGAGAAATAAAGGAAGGGATTTACGAATGTTTGCTTGGAAAAGTAAAGGCAAAGGACATTATTTTAGAAACAAAAACGCCAAATCTTTTTCTTCTGCCGGCTCATATCGATTTGATTGGGGCAGAATTAGAATTAGTAAATCTGCCAAATAGAGAATATATGATGAGGGATTCTCTTTCTGAAATTATTGACGATTATGATTTTATCATCATTGATTGCGCCCCATCTCTTGGGCTTATTACCCTAAATTCCTTAACTGCATCCCATAGCGTAATAGTGCCTATTCAATGCGAATATTTTGCTTTGGAGGGTTTGGGAAAATTACTAAATACCATCAAAATTGTTCAGCAAAGATTAAATAAAAACTTAGTAATTGAGGGCCTACTTTTAACAATGTACGATACTCGTTTGCGACTTTCCAACCAAGTAGTAGAGGAAGTGAAATCGCATTTTCAAGATATGGTTTTTAAAACTATTATTCATAGAAATGTTCGCCTTGGAGAATCGCCATCTTATGGAGAAACAATTATTATACATGATGCAACAAGTAAGGGTGCAATTAATTATTTGAATTTGGCAAACGAATTAGCACAAAAAATATCAAAAGAAAAAGCACAAGAAGAAATGATTGAAAGTGATGAATAAAAAACAAAATGGTTTAGGAAGAGGATTAGGAGCTATTCTGCCAAGTTCAGGAAATATCCCTGAAATAAAAATTTCCCAAATTGAAATCAATCCTTTTCAGCCTAGAAAAGAATTTGATGAAGACGCATTAGAAGAATTAGCAAGTTCCATAAGGGAGTTAGGAGTAATTCAGCCGATTACAGTAAGAAAAATGGGCTTTGAAAAATACCAATTAATATCTGGCGAGAGAAGATTAAGAGCATCAAAAATAGCAGGGCTTGATAAAATATCGGCTTTCGTGCGAGTAGCAAGCGATAAAGAAATGCTGGAAATGGCATTGGTGGAAAATATCCAAAGAAGAGATTTGAACCCAATCGAGATAGCACTTAGCTTTAAAAGTTTGATAGAAGAATGCAACTTAACGCAAGAACAATGTAGCGAAAGAGTAGGGAAAAACAGAAGTACCGTTACCAATTTTTTAAGATTATTAAAGCTTCCTACTAAAATACAAAACGGATTAAAAAAAGGAGAAATTAGTAGCGGACACGCAAGAGCATTACTCTCATTAAAGGATGAAGAATCGCAATTAAATCTGTTTCACGATACTGTTGCTTATGGCTATTCGGTAAGAGAATTGGAGCAATTAGTAAAAGAATTTTCTGAAAGTGGCTACCAAAGAACTTCCAAACAAAAAAAAGAAAAACAGCTTATTCCTTTGCCTTTTGATAAGCAAAGAAAATTGCATGAATTATCTAGGTATCTGGATTCGGAAGTGCTTTTGAAAACTGAAAAAAAAGGAAAAGGAAAACTAATTATTCCTTTTAATTCTGATGAAGATTTTGAAAAAATAATAGAACTTATAAAAAATAATTCTTGAGGTTTTTACCACAAATAACTACCATTGTTTTTTGCTTTTTTTTAATCTGTTTTGCAAATGCACAGGATATTTCTAAACCCATACAATCTCCAAAAAAAGCGGCTTTACTATCGGCTGCACTTCCAGGGCTTGGACAAATCTATAACAAAAAATATTGGAAAGTCCCCATCATTTATGTCGGACTTTTAACCTCTGCTTATTACATCAATGATAATCATAATCAGTATAAGCAATACAAAGATGCCTACTTAATTAGAATTGATACTGACCCAAATACAGTGGATGATTTTGTGAGCCAATACAGCAGTGGCGATTTGATAATTTTGAAAGATTTTTACAGAAGGAACAGAGAGGTTTCTATTATGTTTTTGGTAGGCACTTACATTTTAAATATTATAGATGACTCAGTAGATGCTCTCCTTTTTTATTATGATGTATCAGATGATATTTCCTTGCAAATCACCCCCACTTCATCACAAAATTTTAATGGACTATGTTTAACTCTAAATTTGTAGATTTGCCGCTATGAAAATTGCAATTTTAGGAAATGGAAAAATGGGAAAGCGAATTAGTGAATTAGCTACTGAAAAAGGACACACAATTGTTAGTGTTTCTTCCTCTGAAAATCCTGCAAATACAATAGATTTAAGTTCGGCTGATGTGGCAATTGATTTTAGTACGCCCTCTACTGCTTTTGAGAATATTTCACATGCGATAAATAGCGGCATTCCTGTAATTTCTGGAACAACTGCTTGGCTCGACAAGTTGCAAGAAGCAAAAGATTTATGTAATAAAAATAATGGAGCATTTTTATATGCTTCTAATTTTAGTTTAGGAGTGAATTTGTTTTTCCAGCTGAATAAAAAGTTAGCTCAATTGATAAAAAATCATGATTATGAAAGTAGAATTCATGAAGTACATCATACCCAGAAATTAGATTCCCCAAGTGGTACAGCTATTACATTGGGCGAACAAATGGAGAAGATAACAAATACTTCACCAATAATTACTGCTGATAGAATTGATGATGTTCCTGGAACACATATCATCAATTACACTTCAGAAGTTGATGAAATTGAACTAAAACACACTGCAAAAAACAGAGATGGATTTGCAATGGGAGCAATTATTGCAGCCGAATGGATTATTGACAAAAAAGGTGTTTTTAGCATGAAAGATGTATTAGCACAATAAAAAAGAAAAAAATCGTTTTTAAGATTATGGAAAAATTAAAAGAAAAATTAGGGAGATTCTTCAAGGTAGTGATGTTTATTTTGTTTACTGTTTTGTGGAGTTTGATTGTGTACGCAATTGGTGGAGAGTGGCTTTATTTTATCCCTCTTTTTGTGGGCGACCACCTTTTTTGGCACACCTTTAATTATACCTTTTGGAAGAAAAGAGTAAAGAAAGCAAAAAAGAAAAAAAGTGAATTAAGAAGTTGGTTTGATGCTATACTTTTTGCTGTAATTGCTGCAACAATTTTACGCACATTCTTGATTGAAGCATACACTATTCCCACTTCATCAATGGAAAAATCATTACTCATTGGCGATTTCCTTTTTGTAAGTAAAGTCAGCTATGGTCCTAGAGTACCAATGACTCCTCTTGCCTTTCCACTTGTGCATCATACTATGCCGGTTTTAGGGGGAAAATCCTATTCTGAAGATGTAAAATTACCTTATTACCGAATGAAAGGTTTTGGGCAAGTTAAAAGAAACGATTGTGTAGTATTTAATTGGCCTGCCGAAACGCAAGGGCGACCAATTGATAAAAAAGAAAATTACATAAAAAGATGTGTGGGACTTCCTGGAGATGAGATTGAAGTAATTGATGGGCAATTGATGGTAAATGGAAATCCGCAAGAAGAACCTGAAGGGATGAAAAAGCAATATCATTATAATGTGAAAACCAAAGGAACTGGTTTTAATCCTAAAATTTTGTATGAAAAATATGATATCACAGAAGGTGGCTATGGCAGAAATCAGAATGAATATCAACTTACGCTTACCGATAAAAGCAGAGATGCTTTAAAGACCTTTCCAAATGTTCAATCCATTAATCAAAGGGTAAAAAAAAGTGGAAAGTTTGAAGAATATATTTATCCGCACAGCAAAAATTTTGCTTGGAATGAGGATAATTACGGTCCCCTAACTATTCCAAAAGCAGGGGTTACTATTAATCTGACTACCGAGAATTTACCACTTTATAAAGATGTAATTCAAAGGTATGAAGGTAATGAAGTTAAGATTGTTGGTGGAGAGATCCGTATTAATAATGTAGTAGTAACTTCTTACACTTTCCAGATGAATTATTATTGGTTGATGGGTGATAATCGCCATAATTCTGCTGATAGTCGTTTTTGGGGTTTTGTTCCGGAAGACCATGTGGTAGGGAAAGCATTATTTATCTGGATGAGTTGGGATAAAAATGCTAAAGGATTGAAAAAAGTTAGGTGGAATCGTCTTTTTGATGGAGTTAAATAATTCTTTCTTACTGCCTACCTCCTACTTTGCTCCTATTGGATATTATGCTATTTTGCTGCAAAACGAAAATTGTGCAATTGAACAATACGAGCATTTTGTAAAACAAAGCATCAGAAATAGATGTGAAATTTATGGTGCAAATGGCCGGCTTATTTTAAGCGTTCCAAAGCAAAGAAAAGCAAGCAGTAAAACGCTAATAAAAGATATACGAATTGCTTATCATCACCCTTGGCAAAAACAGCATTGGAAATCTATTTGCAGTGCTTATCGCTCCTCTGCTTATTTTGAGTTTTTTGAAGATTTATTTGCTCCACTTTTTGAGGAAAAACAAGAATTCCTTTTAGATTTTAACCTGAAATTGCAAGAAGTTGTTTTTAAATGTTTGCAAGAAAAAAACAATAGCATTTTAACAAAATCCTACCAAAAACAAGGAGAGTTAAATGATTTTAGAAACGCCTCATTCCAAATAAAAAACCAAGAAAAATACCACCAAGTTTTTGAAAGTAAATGTGGCTTTATCCCAAACTTATCAATCCTTGATTTACTCTTTAATTTAGGCCCTGAGAGTTCAGATTATTTACATAATTTATATCTTAGTATTGAGATTTAAGATTTGAGACAAAATAAGTCTATCACCTAAGTACTCATATCTAATATCTATTTTTTACTTTTGTAAAAAAATTATAGCATGGCCAAATTAGAATTCAACAAAAATGACGATAGTTTGAGATTATTAATCTCAGAAATGAAAAGAAAGCATGCTCAAGTAGCTTTGGGATGAGGAAAAAATAAGATAGAAAAGCAACACTCAAAAGGAAAACTTACTGCCAGAGAAAGAATTGAGTACTTAAAAGACACGGATGTTAACTTCTTAGAAATTGGTGCTTTTGTAGGGGAAGGAATGTATGCTGAATATGGCGGGTGTCCATCAGGAGGTGTAGTTGCAGGAATTACTTACATTGAAGATAGACAATGTATTGTTGTAGCTAATGATGCTACTGTAAAAGCAGGGGCTTGGTTCCCTATTACAGCAAAAAAGAATTTGCGTTTGCAAGAAATTGCAATGGAAAACAGATTGCCAATTATCTACTTGGTAGATTCTGCTGGGGTATTTTTACCTATGCAAGATGAAATTTTTCCTGACAAAGAACACTTTGGAAGAATGTTCCGAAACAATGCTCGTATGAGCTCTA
>CAYVKX010000065.1:0-11199 GCA_964452095.1 uncultured Weeksellaceae bacterium | reverse complement strand
GGTGTTTTAGGAATGCTAAGTTTTTTATTGTTGATGTTGGCGGTTTATTATAAAGGAATGGAGCTTTACTATTTCCTGCCGAAAGGAGATTTAAAGCAACTTATTTTCTTTTGCTTGCTTGCACTTACTACCTATTTTGTGCACGGATTTTTGAATAATTTTTTGGATACCGACAAATTAGCAGTTCCTTTTTGGGGATTTATTGCCATTATTGTAGCAGTAGATATTTATCATAAAGATAAGTTTATTCAGGAGTAATTCCCATTTTTGGCTTTCCTTTTTTTGATATGTTATCTGCTTTAGGGTTGATGGCGGATACATCACTTTTAAACTCCCATTTTCCATTGTTGTAATGCAGAGCATCAAAGCTACCATCTGGCACATAATATTCGTGAAGCCCCTCCAAATCTTTTCGCATAGGAATTAAATGATCAAACACAATTCTCTTTTCTTTTTCATCATATTTTACACTAATACTTGATGTGGAGTGGTATTCAATAATATATCTTTTGCTTGTAGTTTTCTCTTTTTTGAAAATAGATGCTCCAAACTTTATTTTTTCTTTTCCTGCAAAATACATTACATCAATTATTTTTTTGGTACTGACCTCATTATTTCCATCCCAACCTAGTAAGGTGTAGTATTTTCTTCCTTTCTTCTTGATGTAAATAATCTCATAATAAAGCGCTCCATACCAATTTGTATTATCCAATTGCTCATTTTCTGGCCTACGAATATCTTCCGAATTATCAATAAGTTCAATTATTTCATACCGTTTTTTGGATTTATTATGGAAATGAACAAAAGTAAAATACTGATAGCTTCCATTGTCTTTTTTCAAGAACCAACTATAGATTTTCACCTTTTTATCTCCTGAAGTTTTTACGGACATTGTGGTTTTAAGCGAATCAAAAGAGTAGGAAAATGATCTTTCGAATCCCATTACTTCTTTCAAAGTTTTTGTAAAAGCATCATTTGCTAATAATTTTATCGAGTCATTTTCTCCATGCATGATGCTGTGTGTCATTACTTTTAGCGTATCCTCATATTCTGCAATTAATTCTTTGGATACTTTTTGTGCAGAAACAAAGTGATAACAAATTACAAAAATAAGAATAAGTGTTTTTTTCATGAAGCAAAGATAGTAATAGATATTAGACAATAGTTTCTAGTTGCTAGTTTTTAGTTGTTAGGAAATTGAAAAAAGAAAGCCGATCAGCTCGGCTTTTCTTTCATTAAGTCATCCTGAATTTATTTAACTTTGTTGACCCTAAAGGTTTCAGGGTCTGAAAAAAATAGATTCCGTATCTAGTACGGAATGACAATCTTATTTGTCTTTGCGAAAACTTGTTTTGAAGCAATCTATTCTTTTAGATAACTACACCTTTTTCAAAAGTTCGCTAAGACAAACAACAATCCTTTGCTCACGCACGATTGTATCGTGTGGTTTTTCAATAATTTTTCAGCAATATATTCCGTTTAAGATAACACTCAATAAATAAAAAAGCAGTCCCACAAATGGGACTACTTTAATTGTTGCGTAAGTCTGTTTTGGGGTTTTACTTTACTTACTCAACCTTATCATCTTCATCAGAAGATTCTTCCGGTTTTTCTTCCTGTTCACTTCCTAAATCATCAAAACTAACTTCTGTAAAATCAGTAGTTGGGTCTTCTGTTTTTTCTTCTTCCTTACTTTTCGTAACTTCTTCTGTTTTTTCTTCCGCTTTAGTTTCTGTTTTGTTTTCCGATTTATTTAAGGAAATTATTTCTTCTCCTTTTTCTTTTATTACATAGTCGGTTAGTTCGGCTAGTGCATCTTTAAAATTAGCAAAATCTTCTTTATAAAGGTAAATTTTATGTTTTCTGTAAAAAGGAGTTCCATCCTCATTAAAATCTCTTTTACTCTCGGTAATTGTTAGGTAATAATCGTTAGCTCTGGTGGAGCGAACATCAAAAAAGTATGTTCTTCTTCCGGCTCTTACGGCTTTCGAAAATATCTCTTCTATTTCTCTTTTTTCTCCCATCTTCTTTCGGTTTTTATTAAAAATTAAGATACAAATTTAAGAAAATATTTTTAACCGCTATTTATTCCTCTTTTTTATTCTGCTTTTGGAAGATGTTAAAATAGAATTTTTTGTTGTTTAGTAGCTCTTGATGAGTGCCTATTTCACTTATTTCCCCATTTTCTAATACGATTATTTTGTCGGCATTTTGTATAGCAGAAATCCTATGGCTAATGATGATAGTCGTATTTGAAGTAGTTTCTCCTTTTAGGTTGCTCAGTATTTTTTGTTCTTTATTAGAATCTACTGCCGAAAGGCAATCATCAAAAATAAAGATGCTTGGCGATTTGTAAATTGCTCTTGCAATGGCTATTCTTTGTCTTTGTCCGCCAGAGAGTTGCACACCTCTTTCTCCCACAATGGTTTCGTATTTTTTCGGAAACTTTATAATATCGGAAGTCATCTCGGCAGTTGCTGCTACTTTTTCAATTTCCTCTTTTTTTATTTCATCCGTTCCAAATGAGATATTTTCATTGATAGTCCCAGAGAAAAGATAACCATCTTGCGGGACATAACCAATTGCTTTCCTGAGCATTTTTAGGTTCAAATCCTGAATTTTTTCTTCTCCAAAATAAATATCTCCATTTTCTGTATCATAAATTCTGCAAATCAAATTGGCGATAGTTGATTTCCCGCTTCCCGTTTTCCCAAACACCCCTAAAGTGCTTCCTTCCTTTACTTTAAAGCTAACATTTTTTATGGCTTTTATACCAGTATCTGGGTAAGTAAAGTGTACATTTTTAAATTCTATATCACCTTTTATTGCAGTGTTTTTATTAGTGAAATTTACAATTTCCGATTTTGTGTTTAAGAACTCATTTATCCTTTCTTGTGATGCTGCAGCCCTTTGAATTAAAGAGGTAACCCAACCAACTGATGCAACTGGCCAAGAAAGCATATTTACATAAATGATAAATTCAGCTATATTTCCTGTGGAGATGTTTCCCATTATTGCTTGCTTGCCTCCAAAATAAATAGTCATTATTGTGCTTAATCCAATCATAAAAATAATTAGCGGAAAAAATAAAGCATCTACTTTTACAAGTCGTAAATTTCTATTGGTGTATTCCTTACAAAGCGTATTAAATTTATGAGCCGAATTTTCTTCATTTCTAAAAGATTTTAGAATATTAATCCCGGAGAAAGTTTCTTGTGAAAAAGTAGTAAGTGTTGATAATTGCTGTTGTACTCTTTCACTTCTTTTATTCATTGTATTGCTCACAAAATACACGGATATTGCTAGAAATGGTAAGGGCAATAAAACATAAATAGTGAGAGTAGGGCTAATGCTTATCATTGTTGTGATTACCAAACAAAATAGAGTTACTAAATTAATGGCGTACATTAGTGCTGGTCCCAAATACATTCTTACCCTACTTACATCTTCCGTAATTCTATTCATCAAATCTCCGGTATCATTTTTCTTGTAAAATGAGATGCTTAAATCTTGGTATTTTTGATAAATTTCATTCTTCAAATCATACTCTACTTTCCTGGACATTACAATTATTGTTTGTCGCATAAAAAACATAAATATTCCTTTCAAAATGGCGAAAAGAATAATCAGTCCTCCAAAATAAAGTAGAATTGATGAGTAATCATCTGTAGCAGGATTTGTTTGATTTATCACTTCTCTTACTTGGTCGAATGATTTTCTGACAAATTCGGCAGGATAAAGAGCGAAAATATTGGAAATAAAAATAAATACAAAACCAAGCGACAGCCGATATCTGTATTTCCAAAGGTACTTATTTAGGTATGCTAAGTGCTTCAAGTTTTAGTTAGTTTTATTTGGTTACTCGGAAAAAAATCAGTAGTTTCGCAAGCCGAATTTCTACCGCCCCAAAAGTAGAAATTATCTGTAAAACAGAGGCGGAAAATAAGAATTAAAAACCATAAAAAAATGATTGAACTAAGCGGATTAAATGTAAATGAGAAAGAAAAAAGCATCATTATTGAAAAAATGGACAAAATGGGACACGAGCAAGTGGTGTTTTGCAGAGACAAAAAAACAGGATTAAAAGCCATTATCGCAATTCATAGTACAATTATGGGACCATCATTAGGCGGAACTAGAATGTGGAATTATAAAAATGAAGTAGATGCACTAAATGATGTGTTGCGTCTTTCAAGAGGAATGACTTATAAAGCGGCAATTACGGGTTTAGAATTAGGAGGAGGAAAAGCAGTGATAATTGGAGATGCCAGAAGAGAAAAGACAGACGCATTATTAAGAAGATTCGGGCAGTTTGTAGAAAGCTTAGGCGGAAAATACATTACTGCTGAGGATGTTGGAATGAGTACAAAAGATATGGAATACATCAAAATGGAAACCAATCATGTAACCGGTACAGCAGAAGAGTTAGGAGGAAGTGGCGATCCTTCTCCAGTTACTGCTTATGGTGTATATATGGGGATGAAAGCGGCAGCAATGTATCGTTGGGGAAGTAATAGTTTGGAGGGGAAAACTATTTTGGTGCAAGGCATTGGACATGTTGGAGAATATTTGGTAAAACATTTAACTGAGGAAAAAGCAAATGTGCTTATCAATGATATAAATATGGAAAGATTGCAAGAAATATCAGAAAAATATGGCGCTAAAATTGTGAGTAGAGATGGTATTTATGATTTGGAAATGGATATTTACGCTCCTTGTGCTTTGGGTGCAACTCTTAATTCCGATACTATTGAAAGATTGAAATGCGAGATTGTTTCTGGTGCCGCAAATAATCAGTTGGAAGATGAAAAGATTCATGCCAATCAGCTTTTGGAAAAAGGAATTATTTATGCCCCTGATTTTTTAATTAATGCTGGCGGCCTGATTAATGTTTATTCTGAAATAAAAGGATTCTCAAGAGAGCAATCTTTAGAGAAAACCAAAAATATTTACAATACTACTTTGGAGATTTTAAACAAAGCAGAACAAGATGGTATTACTACCAATGAGGCAGCAATTAGTATTGCCGAACAAAGATTAAGAGAGTACAGAAAATAATTTTTTAGTTCTTAGAAATGATAAACAGAAGACACATTCGTCTGAAAGTAATGCAATCGGTATATGCTTACTTTACTTCCAAAAACCAAGATTTGGAAAAGGCACAAAATCAGATGCTAAAACATACCGAAAGCATTGAACACCTTTACCTGCTTTTACTATCCTTGCCACTTGCTTTATCTTGGTTCTCAAAAGATTTTTTGGAAGAACAAAAAAAGAAGCATTTCCCTACTGATGATGATCTAAATCCAGGAGAGAAATTTGTAAATAATCAGATTGTAGAATTGATTTCTACTGATGATGATTTGATGCGAAAGGTTAATAAGGTTTTGGGTTTTTGGAAAAAAGATGGTCACGATTTTATCAGAATATTATTCGTAAAAATTTGGAAATCGGATTTGTATAAAGAATACATTTCTTCTAAGAAATCTTCATTTCAAGAGGATAAAGAATTTTTGCTTGCTGTTTTTGATAAAATAATAATTGAAGATGAACTTTTACATCATATTTTTGAGGAGGAAAGTATTTTTTGGATGGACGATTTGCCATTTTTGGCTAATATAGTTTACAATCAAATTAAGGCATCTAGAAAAGGAGATGACAAAATTTTTACCACTGCCGTTTTTAAGAATTCTCAGGATAAGGAGTTTGCAAAAAAACTTTTGTGTAGTACAATACTTCATCATAAAGAATTTGAAGATATTATTATAAAAAGGGCGAAAAATTGGGATTTGGATCGAATAGCAATTATGGATCAAATTCTAATAATGATGGCACTTTCTGAATTGATATATTTTGATGAAATCCCTATAAAAGTAACGCTTAACGAATATATTGAGGTAGCAAAATATTATAGCACAACTAAAAGTAAGGGCTTCATCAATGGTATTTTAGATAAAGTAATAAAAGAATATAAAAAATCAGGAAAAATAAAAAAGGTAGGCAGAGGTCTATTAGAATAATTTATAAATTTGTAAAATGAAAACACTAAAAATATTATTATGCTTCTTAGTTGTAGCTAGTTTTGGCTGTAACGATTTAGCAAAAAAAGCTGAACCAAGAAAGCAAGAACGATTATCAACAGAACTGGTGAATAATCCGAAAACCGCACAAAAAGTAAAGCAAGACGGCCCATTACCGAAATTAGAATTTGAAAGCTTAAAGCATAATTTTGGAGAAATTATTCAAGGAGAATCACTGTCGCATTTGTTTACTTTTACTAACTCTGGAGAAGGTGATTTGATAATTAGTCAGGCGAAAGGAAGTTGTGGCTGTACTGTTCCTGAGTGGCCAAGAGAGGCAATTGCTCCAGGAGAAACAGCAGATATAAAAGTAACTTTTAATAGTGCAGGAAAAAAAGGAAATCAGAAAAAAACGGTAACGCTAGTAACCAATGCAATACCCAACACAACAGTATTAACAATAAGTGCACAAATATCTGTGCCAGAAAATAAAACTAAATAAAATGATTTTATTACAAACAGGAGGTGGCAGTACATCATTAATCTTTTTTATGCTGATTTTTGCAGTAATGTACTTTTTTATGATTCGCCCTCAAATTAAAAAACAAAAGAAAGAAACAGCTTTTAGGGAAGCATTAAAAGTAGGAGAGAAAGTGGTTACCATTGGTGGAATACACGGAAAAATCACTGAAATCGGTAAAAGTACGGTTGTGCTTGATGTGCACAATTCTGGAAAACTAAAAGTAGAGAAATCGGCTATTTCTATGCTTGCCCAAACGGAGATTCAACAAAGCTAGAAATGGAAAAGTTTCAAGGATTTTTTAAAGCAATCACAAAATTCTTGCATCTAAATAAATCCTTAAGTAGATATTTAGTATTTCTGCTAGTTTCCCTTCTTTTTTGGTTTCTGACTGTAATGAGTAAGGAATACGAAACTACAGTTGTAGTTCCTGTTCAATACATCAATTTTCCTGAGAGTCAGCAGCTTATCAACAAGCCAGAAAACCAGATAGAAATAAAAGTAAAATCGCACGGCTTTTATTTGCTGAGTAAAAACCTTAGTAAGGCAAAACCTTTAGTGATTTCTGTAAAGGATTTAGTAGAAGTAAAAACTAAAAAATACGGGCAAAAGTACTATCTAGTAAATAGAAATCACAGAAGATTACAAAAACTGTTTTCTGCTGATATGCAAATTCTTAGTGCTACTCCCGATAGTTTGTTTGTTCGCTATCAGCAAAAAGCAACTAAAAAGGTTGTGGTGAATTTTGATGGTGATATTCAATTTGCTCCACAATTTAGGATGAAAGACAAAATTCAAATTTTTCCAGATAGTATTTTCATTTTTGGAACAGCAGAAAACCTTACTAAAATCAGTGCAGTGCAAACTAAGAGAATAGATTTTTCTTTGGTGGAAGATAGTGTAAAGCAAATGGTGAAATTGCAACCTCAAGAAGATATTTCTTTTACTGAGAAAAAGGTAGAAATATCTTTTAAAGTAGAAAAGTTTACAGAAAAAATAATTGAACTTCTAATAAAGCCAATAAATGTACCGCAAGGATATAAAATAAAATGTTACCCTCAGAAAGTGAAAATAGTTACTACTGTGGCTTTTGCTGATTATGAAAAATTGAATGCTTCCCTTTTTATAGCAGAAGTAGATGGCTCAGATATGGAAAATAGAAAAAAGTTGGAAGTAGTTTTGCGAAAACAAGCCCCATTTACTAATATTTTAAGAATCAAACCAGCTAGTGTAGAGTTTTTACTGATTAGGTTGTAGGGGAGGTATGAAAATAATGAGCTAATTGGATGTACTGATGTGATAATTAATGTAATAATTTAACAATGGAGCAATAAAAAATAGTTATCAACCTTGCCTGAGAAATACTTTTTGGAGAGAATTAATTTAACTCCAAAAATTCCTCAGGAATTTCTACCAGCATTTTTCCTTCTTTAATGTCAATTCCTTTTACAAATTGCTTGTGAAAGGGAAAACAGAATTCCTTTCCGTCTTTTTCCACATAAATAAGTTGTTGAGCACTTTGTGAATTGATTAAAGAGATTTTTCCAAGATTCCCAAGATTGATGTCAATTACAGCTAAGCCAATTAATTTCTTTTCAGTAATCTCGTTTTTATCAGTTTCTGGTAGCCATTCTTTTGGTAAGTAAACTTTTCTTTTGAGGATTTTAAGAGCTTCCTTTTCAGAATTAACATCCTCAAAGCTTACTAAAACAACATTGGGCTTTGTTGGGCGAGCTCTATCAATAAAGTATGGGATAAGCTCGTTTTGTTGCTCAATTAAAAAATAATCAAGCTTTGAAAAATAAAAAGGGATGTCATCATCATTATAGATATTGACATCCCCTTTATAGCCGTGCAATTTAAAAATTGTTCCAAATAAGAAGCAATCTTTCTTTTGCATTTTATTTAAGCGTCTTCTGATTTTTCCTCTTCAGCAGCTTCTTCAGTTTTAGGTTCTTCTTTTACTTCTTCAGTAGTTTCTTCTGCTTTTGGCTCTTCTATTTCAGTAGCAACCTCTTCCTCTTTTTCTTCAACTGGAGTTTCTTCTGTTTTTTCTTCAGTAGGAGCTTCCTCAGTTTTTGGATCTTCTACCACTTCTTCTTCAGTTGGAGTTTCCTCAGCTACTGGAGCATCTTCAGTAGTTACTTCCTCACCAGAGGCATCTTCCGAATTTTCAGTATCTGCTACTGCTTCCACCTCTTCTTTCAATTCAGAATTTTTAAGTGCAATAGCTTTTGCTTTTTCCTCTTTTACTGTTTTTTCAGCTTTTAATCTTGCTTTTATATCATCCTCTTCTGCTTTCTTCAATGCCATTTCTTTATCAGAAATTTTCTTACCTTTTTCTCCCATCCAAGCATCAAATCTTTTTTCAGCTTCCGCCTCATCAAAAGCACCTTTGGCTACACCAGCCAATAAGTGTTTTTTCATCATCACTCCTTTATAAGATAAAATTGCTCTTACAGTATCTGATGGTTGAGCACCTTTTAGCACCCAATTTACTGCACTATCAAAATCAAAATCAATAGTTGCTGGGTTGGTGTTAGGATTGTAGATTCCTAATTTCTCAATTAGTCGTCCGTCCCTTTTACTTCTTTGGTCGGCTACCACTATGTGGTAAACTGGTTTTCCTTTTTTTCCGTGTCTTTGTAATCTAATTCTTGTTGCCATTTTTTAATTTTTATTTGGTTAAACCATCTCTGTGATTAGTCCTCATTATTAAGGGGCTGCAAAAATAGAAATCTTTTCCAAAAAAGAATGTTTCTTTTAAATAAATTTTTCGACTTGAAAAAACATGATTATTATGCTAATAATTGCTTATTTTTGCAGTCCTAAATTTTAAAACTAACTATATAAAACATGAGTGTGAACGAGAAAACAAAAATTACAATAAATGATTTCAAAAGCACAGTACTAGCAGATTATAGATTAATTGCTGAAGTAAGAGAATCTGGAGCACAAGGCAGAAGAGATGTTCTTTCAGGAAAAGGTACTTTTGGTATTTTTGGTGATGGAAAAGAATTGGCTCAAGTTGCTCTTGCAAAAGTTTTTAGAAAGGGAGATTTTAGAGCAGGATATTATAGAGATCAGGCCTTAATGACTGCTTTGGGGCAATATTCTCCCAAGCATATGTTTTCTGCACTTTATGGTGACCCTGAATTAGAAAGAGAGCCATCTTCAGGTTCTCGTCAGATGATGAATCATTTTGGTACCAGATTTTTGAATGAGGATGGTAGTTGGAAGAATTTAATGGAGCAAAATAACTCCACTTCTGATATGGCTTGTTTAGCTTCTCAGTTCCCTAGGTTAGTTGGTTTGGCTCAAGCTTCTCAGGTTTATAGAGACAACCCAGAACTTGCAAAAAACAAACCATTTTTTACAAATGGAGGTAACGAAATTGCTTTTGCAACTATTGGTAATTCATCTTGTGCAGAAGGGCATTTTTGGGAAGCAGTAAATGCAATTGGTGTATTACAAGTTCCTGCAATTATTTCTATTTGGGATGACGGATATGGAATTTCAGTAGCTAATGATGTGCAAATGACAAAATCAGATGTGTCGGCAGTTTTGTCTGGTTTTCAGAATGATGAAAAAGGAAAAGGGTACGAAATAGTAAAAGTAAATGGTTGGGATTATCCTGCACTTATTGCTGCTTATGAAAAAGCTGAAAAGATTGCAAGAGAAAAACATATTCCATCTATTATACATGTTGTAGAGATGACGCAACCTACAGGTCATTCTACTTCTGGTTCGCATGAAAGATACAAGAGTAAAGAAAGATTACAATTCGAAAAGGATTTTGATTGTATAAAGAAATTTACTGAATGGATTGTAGAAACTGGAGTTGCTACAAAAGAAGAAATTGAAACAATAGATAAGGAAGTAGTTGCATTTGTAAAGGCTCAGAAAAAGGAAGCTTGGACAGAATTTCAAGCTCCTATAAAAGAAGAATTAAAAGAAGTAATTGCTATTTTCAATTCTATTGCTGCACAAGTAAATATTCCTGAAATTGCTGATTGGATTAAAGATTTAAATCAGTCGGCAATGTTTGGTTTGTTCAGAAGACATTTTATGAGCAAAGCAAGAATGTTGTTAGGAATGATTGTAAATGAAAACATCCCTGAAAAAGCAACTTTGCGTAATTTTATAAACAGAATAAATGCTGAAAATTACGAAAGATATAATACTAAACTTTACAATGAAACTGAAACTTCAGCACTAAAAGTTGATGAAGTAAAACCTACTTATGATGCAGATGCAGAGGAAGTAGATGCTAGAATTATTATTAGAGATAACTTCCATCATATGTTTGAAGCAATTCCTGAAGCTATGATTTTTGGAGAGGATGTTGGAAAAATTGGTGGTGTTAATCAAGGTTGTGAAGGTTTACAAGAAAAATTTGGTGTAAGTAGAGTAGCGGATACAGGAATTAGAGAAGCTACAATTATCGGACAAGGAATTGGACTTTCGTTAAGAGGATTAAAACCAATTGCAGAAATGCAATATTTAGATTATGTAATTTACGGTTTTCAACCAATGGTTGATGATATTGCATCTTTACACTACAGAACGCATGGAGGACAAATCACACCTTTAATTATCCGTACAAGGGGTCATAGATTAGAAGGTATTTGGCATTCTGGTTCCCCAATGGGAATGTTA
>CAYVKX010000064.1:0-11404 GCA_964452095.1 uncultured Weeksellaceae bacterium | reverse complement strand
CCTAAAACTTTTAGTAAATTAAAAGAAAGTCTTAAAAATTCTATTAATAAAATTGAAACCTTCACTAAATACGGACAGGAAGTATTAAATCAAATTGAGAATTCTGAAAAGAAAGTAGTTGCTATTTTAAATGGAATGGCACTTGGTGGAGGAATGGAGTTAGCACTTTGTGCTGATGTGCTTTTATCAGTTCCTAAAACTATGATTGCATTTCCTGAAACAGGAATTGGAATTTATCCAGGATTGGGAGGTACGCAAAGAACAAGAGAGAGAATTGGAGAAGGATTGGCAAAATATATTGTTTATACAGGTAAAATGTTGAGTGCAAAAGTTGCCCTTTCTTTAGGGTTAATTGATGGAATTATTTCTCCATCTAAAATGTACGATATGTTAGAAGGGAGAGAAGAACTGCCAAATAAATCAGAACAAAATTTAACAGCAGATTTAATAGCTATTGAGCAGTTCTTTGTAGAAAAATCAGTAACAGAAATTTTGACTAATAATGCAGAAGATGAATTTTCTGTAAAAATGAAAAAGACACTTTCTTTTAAAGCTCCAATTGCATTAAGCTTAGCAGAAAAATTAATTTCTCAGGCAAAAGGGCCAGAGTCTGAACTTGTAGAATTAAAAACAATTTTTTCTACTGAAGATGCACTATTAGGATTGACTTCAATTGGAAAAAGAGTAGAGTATAAAGGTAAATAAAATGACAGAAATTGAGTTATGGGTAAATGGCAAAAGACATCAACTTTTAGTTAATGAGCACGATACTCTTGGCTTTGTTTTGCGAAATAAAATTCAACTTACAGGAACAAAAATCGGATGTGAACAAGGAAGTTGTGGCGCTTGTACAGTTCATGTAAATGGTGTGTCGGTTCAATCGTGTATTACTCCAGTTTTAAAATGTGTTGACAAAAGAGTTTCAACTATTGAGGATGTAGCAGATAATGGAAATCCTCATCCTTTACAACAGAAATTTGTTGAGAAAGGAGCAATCCAATGTGGGTTTTGTACTCCTGGTATGATTATGTCCACTTTGGATTTTTTGAAAGAAAATCCGAGACCAACAAGAGAAGAAATTGAGGAGGGCCTTTCAGGAAATCTATGCAGATGTACTGGGTATAAGAAGATAATTGATGCAATTCAGGAATATGCAAATGAAGTGTCTTCTGAAAAATCTGATAAATTTAAAATGATTGGAGAGGGCAGACCTTATATTGAAGCTATTAAAAAAGTAAAAGGAGAAGCAGATTATACTGATGACATCTTAGAGAAAAATGCATTACATTGTAAATTTTTAAGAAGTCCTTATGCACATGCAAAAATAAAGTCAATTGATTTTGAATCGGTATTAAAAATAGAAGGGGTTGTTGATGTTGTAATAGGAAAAGAGTTGCCAAATAAGTTTGGTGTACTCCCAATTTCGGAAGATGAAACGGCACTTGCAGTTGATAAAACAAGATATATTGGAGAAATTGTAGTTGCTATTGTTGCAGAGTCTGAAAGAATTGCAGAGCAATCATTATTAAAAATAAAAGTAGAATACGAGCCAATAAAGGAATACTTGGAAATGATGGATTCTACTTTGGATGTAGGTGAAAATGAGCAAATTCATTCTCATTCTAGATTTAATAATAACATTCATAAAAAAGCAGAGTTAAGATTTGGAGATCAAGAAGCAGGATATGAAAAGTCTCATTTAAGGGTTGAACGAGAATTTGAGTTTGAAGGAGTTAATCATGGATTTACTGAGCCTCATGCAGCAATAGCAAAGTGGGATGAAAATGGATTAACGATAAAAACAGCAACCCAAGTTCCTCATTATTTGCATAGGTCTCTTGCAAAAGTATTGGAAATACCAATGAATAGGGTTCGTGTAATTAAACCGTATTTAGGAGGTGGATTTGGAGGGAAATCTGATCCATTCCCTCATGAAATTATAATTTCATATTTAGCTAAAAAGTTAGGTAGAACAATAAGAGTAAAATTAAACAGAGAGGAAGTTTTCCTAACTAATCATGGTCGTCACCCTACCAAATTAGGTGTTAAAATGGGATTGGATAAGGATAATAAAATCTCAGTTTTGGATGCAGATATTGTTATTGATGGTGGTGCTTATGGTAGTTTTGGTGTGGTAACTTCTTATTATAATGGGGTGCTTTTACAAGCTCCTTACGATATTGAAAATTTTGGTTTTAGAACAAGAAGAGTTTATACAAATAAGCCGCAAAGCGGTGCAATGAGAGGGCATGGAGCAGTAAATTCTCGTTTTGCTGTGGAAACCCTATTGGATGAGTTAGCTCATAAAGCAAATATTGACCCCTGTCAGTTAAGGTTGGATAATTTAATTTCGGAAAACTCTATTACTGTTGGGCAGTACCGAATTACATCAAACGGAAGTAAGCAATGTTTGGAAACCGTTATGCAACAATCTGATTGGAAGAAAAGATATGGAAAGTTAGAAAATGGAAAAGGTCTAGGAGTTGCAGGAGGATTTTTTATTAGTGGTTCTGCACTTCCAATTCATTGGAATGAGTATCCTCAATCAGTGGTTCACTTAAAAGTAGATATGGATGGTAGGGTTTTAGTTACTTCTGGGGCGAGCGATATTGGACAGGGTAGTGATACTATGTTGGCAATAATTGTTGCAGAGGTTTTAGGGCTTAGTATGGATAATATTTTTGTGGTAGCGGCCGACACCTTACTTACGCCAATTGATTTGGGAAGTTATTCGAGTAGGGTAACTTTTATGGCGGGAAATGCAGCAAAAATGGCAGCCGAAAATCTGAAAAATGCAGTTCTGAAAGCAGTAAGTAAAGCTCATGATATTGATATTTCAGAAATTAATTTATTGGATGAAAGAGTTTTCTCTAACGATAAAAAAATAGACTTGACTTGGAAAGAAGCGATAGTATTTCTTACAAATAAAGTTGGGGCAATTAGTACTTCTGGTTGTTATAATTCTCCCAAATTAGGTGGTGATTTTAAAGGGTCGGGAGCAGGGCTTTCTCCCTCTTATTCTTTTGGTTCAGTTGTTGCAGAAGTAGATGTAAATAAAGAAACTGGAGAAGTAAAACTTTTAAATATCTGGGGAGCACATGATGCAGGAAAAGCTATTAACCCTATGGCAGTTGAAGGTCAATTAGAAGGGAGTTGGCATATGGGATTGGGACAGGCAATGACTGAACAAATGAAGTATTATAATGGTATGTTACTCAATGCCAATTTCTTGGGTTATAAAATTCCAACCTCTGTAGATACACCTCCAATCCATACCAATATTATTGAAAGTATCGACCCTGAAGGACCTTTTGGAGCTAAAGAATGTGGAGAGGGAGCTATTCATCCAGTTTTACCTGCAATTGCAAATGCAATTTATGATGCGGTAGGAATCAGAATTACTTCTTTACCAATAAGAGCGGAAGATGTTTTGAGGAAAATAAAAGAGAAAGAAGATGGAGAATAAATACTTAATAGCAAAGAGTTGTGTTGAGGCGATTGAGCTTAGTAAAACTCAATCTGATTTTTCTTATATTTCTGGAGGAACGGATTTGATGATAAACAAATATCAAAAGAATAATACTTCTAAAACTTTAATTGATTTATCGGAGATTCAGGAGATGAAATCTTTTGAGGTAAATGAAACTGAAGTAAGAATTGGAAGTGCAGTTACTCTTTCTGAAATAGAAGATAATAAATATTTAAAAGAAGTTTTTCCAACTTTGATTGAAGCAGTAAAAAGTATTGCATCACCTCTTATTAGAAATTCAGCAACTCTTGGAGGGAATCTTTTGTGCGATAACAGATGTATGTATTATAATCAATCTGAGTGGTGGAGAGAAGTGGCTGGAAATTGCCTAAAATGTGAAGGAGATATTTGCATTGCATCAGGAGGGAAAAGAAGTTGTTTTGCAAAGATGGTTTCAGATACTGCACCAGTTTTAATTGGTTTGAAAGCTACTATTTGTGTGGTAAATAATGAAGGAGAAACAATTATTCCGATAGAAGAAATCTATAGTGGTGATGGTATTAATCCTCATTCTTTTACTAAGGAAACGATAATTAAAAAAATAGTTATTCCTAGAGGAAATATAAAGTCATCTTTTGAGAAACTTAGAGAGAGAAAAACATTGGAATTTACTTCTTTGAGTTGTGCTATTTCGATTGATGAAAATGTTATTAGAATTGTGCTTGGTGGTGTTGACCCCAAACCTGTTGTTTTGGATTTTGATAAGTCAGTTTCAGTTGATGAAATTATTTTGAAGTCCACTAAAAAATGTAGAATTGTAAAGAATGATTTATATTCCAGAGAATATAGAAAAGAAATGGTTGGAGTTTTTATTAAAAGAGGGTTGAAAAAGATTTTATAATGAAATACACAAAGGTGCTGTATGATGAGCATGAAGAGATTTTATCTGCAGTCAAACTTGTTAATGAATCAGAGAAATTATTGAATGAGAACCCTGAAAAATGGAAAGAGTTCTGTGAGAAAATAATTTATTTTTTTAGAAATTATGCAGATAAATATCATCATTATAAAGAGGAACAATTATTATTCCCAAAAATAGCAGAGGAAAATGAAGTAATGGGAATGAATATCATTGCTGAGATGTTAGAAAATCATGAAGACTTTAGAGATTATTTGTCCGAAATTGAAGAAAATTTAGAATTTGATTTAAATAATGCTTTCAAAAAACTCACGGATTATTGTGAGGATTTAAGTGATCATATTGCAGCAGAAAATGAGGAACTATTTATTAGTGCTGAGAATTTACTTTCTGAGAAAGATTTAGAAACCATGATGTTTCAATTTCAAGATATTGATAGAGATTTAGGGGAGGAAAATAAGAAAAAAATGGAGAAGAGTTTGGAGAGGATTGGAAATCTTTTAGTTTAATTAAACCCTCCAAAAGAAAGTTCGAAATCTGGTTACTTAGGTGCTGTTTTTTTATTGTTAATTTTCCTTGTGCAAATAACTTTAGGTTAAGAAATATAGAGGTTCAAAGCAAAAGTATTGGGCATTAATTTACTAATAGAAATAAAATTATATATTAGCACCCTTAAATAGCCAGTGGCTAAAGCCAACAGCTAAAAACTAAATAACTAACTATGAAACGAGAATCGTTCACGAACCCAGTCAATAATAAATTTATCATGAGTAAAAAACAACTATTATTATTTATTGCAACATTTTTGTATGTGACCTCCTCTTATGCTCAAATTGAGATTATTGAAAATATATCTAATTTATCCGGAGAGATAAATGATGGGAAAATATCTGTTACTGTTTCAGGTGGTGACGCTCCTTATCAATATTTCTGGTCTAATTCTAATACTTCTTTAAACTCTCCTGTTTCTGTAGGATTAACAGAGGGGGTGGAGCATTCTGTAACTATTACTGATGTAAATGGATTGAAACTGAAGAAAAATTTTATTGTTAAAACAGAATCATTTCAGGAAAAGGTCAATATTGCTTTTATTCCTGTAGTGTCATTTCTAGATAAAATTATTTTTTGGGATCCTTTTTTTGCTTTAGGTTTATATGATAATACAATTAAAGATGAAAGTGGAGCGATTCTAACCAATAAAAATGGGACAAATAAAACTACTAAGATTCCAATTGTTGTAATATGGTTAGTTTTTGGGGCTATCTATTTTACTTTCAGAATGAAGTTTATCAATTTTAGAGGTTTCAAGCATGCTGTTGAATTGGTGAAGGGGGATTATGATGATCCGAATGATAAAGGTGAGGTTTCTCATTTTCAAGCCTTAACTACTGCTCTATCGGCAACAGTTGGATTAGGAAATATTGCGGGTGTTGCCATTGCTATTTCTGTTGGTGGACCAGGCGCTACTTTTTGGATGATAGTTGCTGGTTTACTAGGAATGTCAGCAAAATTTGTGGAGTGTACTTTGGGTGTTAAACACAGAAAAGAAGATGAAAATGGAGAGATTTCTGGAGGTCCTATGTATTATTTGCGTGATGGATTAGCAAAATATAAGATGGCAGGATTTGGTAAAGTTTTAGCAGTATTGTTTGCAATTCTTTGTATTGGAGGTTCTTTTGGTGGAGGGAATATGTTTCAGGCAAATCAAGCTTATGCTCAACTTTCAGGTCAGTTTCCAATTTTAGCAGGAAACGGACCAATGTTTGGTTTAATTTTAGCAATTTTAGTTGGAGTTGTTATTATAGGAGGGATCAAATCTATTGCAAATGTTACAGAGAAAATTGTTCCTTTGATGGCAGCACTTTATGTTGGTACTGCTCTTATAATTATCTTAATGAATATCTCAGAAATTGGGAATGTTTTTGTTCTGATTTTTAATGGTGCTTTTGCACCAGATGCTGCTCTTGGAGGTGTCATTGGAGTGTTAATACAAGGATTCAGAAGAGCTGCTTTCTCTAATGAAGCTGGTATTGGTTCGGCTTCTATTGCACATTCTGCTGCTAAAACAAATGAGCCAGTTTCTGAAGGAATTGTTTCTTTATTAGAGCCTTTTATTGATACGGTTGTTATTTGTACCATGACGGCTTTAGTTATTATCTTTACTGGTATGTATAATGTTGAAGGGTTGGAGGGAGCTCAAATGACTTCTCATGCTTTTGGTTCAGTTTTCTCTTGGTTTCCTTATTTATTAGTGATTGCTATTTTCCTTTTTGCTTTTTCTACAATGATTTCTTGGTCGTATTATGGTCTTAAATCTTGGGAGTTTTTATTCGGAAAAAGTAAAGCTTCAGAATACTCTTACAAGTTGTTGTTCTTAATTTTTATTGTGATTGGTTCTTCTGTTAAATTAGGTGCTGTCCTTGATTTTTCTGATATGATGATATTAGCTATGGCATTTCCTAATATTATTGGTTTGCTTATTTTATCTAAAGAAGTTCGCTTTGATTTAAATACTTATTATGAAAAATTAAAAAGTGGAGAAATTAAGAAATTTAAATAGTGTTAAATAAGTTTAAAAACTATTTTACTTATAATAAGAAGGAGCGAAATGGTATTTTGCTCCTTTCTTTTGTTTTGATGTTTCTAATTGTGTTTTATCAGTTTTCTCATTTTTTCATAAAAGAAACTAAAACTGACTTTTCTTCCTTTGAAAAAGCAATTTCTAAACTTAATTTTGATGAAAAGGTAATCAAAAAAGATTCGCTTTTTATGTTTAATCCTAATACTTTGAGTGATGATGGTTGGAATTCGCTTGGTCTTTCTTATGGGAAAATAAAAGTGTTAAGAAATTACCAAAAAAGTGGAGGGTATTTTAAACAAAAAGAAGACTTGAAAAGATGTTTTGCTATTGGAGATAATTTTTTTCTAAAGATTGCTTCTTTTATTAAGTTACCCCAAATGGAGTTGGTTAAACCTTTAGTAGAGCAAGAGATAAATCAAATTAGAAAACAATTGATTGAACTTAACCAAGCAGATAGTTTAGAGTTAATTGAAATCAAAGGAATAGGCCCGTTTTATGCTAAGCAAATTTTGAAATATAGAAATGAATTAGGAGGATTTCTTAATTATAATCAATTCTCAGAAATTTGGGGAATAGATAAATTAGATTTACAAAATTTTAAAAACCAAACTCAAATTGACACACTATATATAGGTAAGAAAAATATCAATACAATTACCATTGATGAATTGAAGAAACACCCTTATCTTAATTATAAAGAAGCAAAAATGATTGTAAATTTTCGTAAGCAACATGGTGATTTTAAGTCAGTAAATGACATTCAAAAAATTAAACCTATTAGCCCAGAAAAATTTCGTAAAATTGCACCCTATTTAAAAAGCCATGATTAGCGAAAAATTAGATAAAGCAATTCGAAATGTTCCAAATTTCCCAATTAAAGGAATAAACTTTAAAGATATCACTCCTTTATTAATGGATGATAAATTGACAAATGATATTGTAGATGCTTTTATTTTAGGACTGGAAAATATACAAATTGATGCCATTGTAGGAATTGAAAGCAGAGGTTTCCTTTTTGGTTTTTTATTGGCCAACAAAATGGGAGTTCCTTTTATTCCTATTAGAAAAGTAGGGAAGTTACCTGGTGAAACATTAAAATATAAATATGATTTGGAGTATGGCTCAGCAGAAGTTGAAATTCATAAATCAGATATTCAAGAGGGTTGGAATGTGTTGGTTCATGATGATTTATTAGCAACTGGAGGTACGGCTTGTGCTGCTTCTGAGTTAATCCAAATGTTAGGTGCAAAAGTTGCAGGATTTGCTTTTGTTGTGTCTCTTGACTTTTTAAATGGAAAAGAAAAATTAAATAAGTACTCGGAAAATATTATAAGTTTAAAAGATTATTAAGATGGATTTTAAAGAAAATGAAAATCAAAAAATGATTGCTGATATGATTCAGCAATTTGGAAAACAAAATATTACTCCTTATGTTAGAGAATGGGATGATAACCAAACTTTTCCAGTAGAAGTTTTTAAAAAATTAGGAGAACTAGGTCTGATGGGGGTATTAGTACCAACAGAATATGGGGGTTCTGGGTTTACATATACTGAATATGTAACTGCTATTGAGCAGCTATCAATTTTAGATCCTTCAGTTGGGCTTTCTATGGCGGCACATAATTCATTATGTACAGGTCATATTTTGCAATTTGGGAATGAAGAGCAAAAGAAAAAATGGTTGCCAAGATTAGCTTCTGCTGAGTGGATTGGTGCTTGGGGTTTAACTGAACACAACACAGGTTCTGATGCGGGTGGTATGTCAACTACAGCCGTAAAGGATGGAGATGAATGGGTGATTAATGGTGCGAAAAATTTTATTACTCATGCAATTTCTGGAGATGTAGCGGTTGTAATTGCTCGTACTGGAGAAAAAGGAGATTCTCATGGAATGTCTGCTGTTGTTATTGAGAAAGGAACTCCAGGATTTACTTCTGGAAGAAAAGAAGATAAATTAGGTATGCGTGCTTCAGAAACTGCTGAGCTTATTTTTGATAATTGTAGAGTCCCTGAAGAAAATGTGCTTGGTAATATTGGTGATGGATTTATTCAGGCAATGAAAGTTTTAGATGGGGGTAGAATATCTATTGCTGCACTTGGTTTAGGAATTGCAAAAGGGGCATATCAAGCAGCTTTACAATACTCAAAGGAAAGGGAGCAATTTGGTAAGCCAATTTCTCATTTTCAAGCTATTGCTTTTAAATTAGCTGATATGTCTACTGAAATTGAAGCTTCAGAACTACTTATATATAATGCTGCTGATAAAAAGAATAGAGGAGAAAAAATGACTTTAGAGGGAGCAATGGCAAAGTATTATTCTTCAGAGGTTGCAGTTAAAGTATCAAATGATGCTGTTCAGGTTTTAGGTGGTTATGGTTATACTAAGGATTTTCCGGTTGAGCGTTTTTATCGTGATTCTAAGCTTTGTACTATTGGTGAGGGAACCTCAGAAATCCAAAAGTTAGTTATTTCAAAACAAATTATAGGATAATGTTTGTTAGTTGTAAAGATATTTATATTTTTGCAGCCCAAATTTAAAAAAGAATATGTTAGTAATACCAGTAAAAGAAGGCGAGCAAATCGATAGAGCACTTAAAAGATTCAAAAAGAAGTTCTTAAAAACAGGAACTATGAAACAATTAAGAGCAAGAAAACAATTCACTAAAAAATCGGTGGTTTTGCGTGAGCAAAAACTAAAAGCTGCTTATTCTCAAAAACTTCTTCAGGAAGACCAGTAGTTTTAAAATTTCCATATTTTCTTTAATTTCCTATACTTTTTCTCTGTATATTCGTATATCTCTTAAAGTCAGTTTATGTACACAGAAAAATTCCTACATTTTTTAAAACACGAAAAGCGATATTCTCCGCACACTATAAAATCATATTCTACTGATTTAGAGCAATTCACTAAGTTTTTATCTATAGAGTTTGAAGTAAAATCTGTAAAGGAAGTTGAGTTTCAACTTGTAAGAAGTTGGATAGCAGAACTGTTAAACAATAACATTTCTGCTCGTTCGGTCAATAGAAAAATAACAACTCTTAAAACATATTTTCGCTTTTTAATTAAGGAAGATATTATAAAGGAGAGTCCTATGCAGAAAATTATTTCTCCAAAAACTGCTAAACGCTTGCCTGTTTTTGTGGAGGAAATAAAGATGGATCAATTATTTAATGAAATAGATTTTGGTGAAGGTTTTTTAGGGAAAAGAGATCGTTTGATTTTAGAGTTGTTTTATTTTACAGGAATGAGGTTGTCAGAACTGATAAATCTTAAAAATACGGATGTTGATTTTAGTAATTCTACTATTCTTGTTTTGGGAAAAAGAAACAAAGAAAGATTAATCCCCCTCACTGCTGATATGCTGAAAAAAATAAAGGAGTTAAGTACATTTGGCAGTAGTCAATATTTATTTACTTCTGATAAAGAAAAGCAAATATCTACTAAGCAAGTGTATCGCTTGGTGAATAAATATTTAGCAATGGTTACAAGTTTAGATAAGAAAAGTCCACATATTTTAAGACACACATTTGCTACTCATTTATTAAATAATGGAGCTGATATTAATGCAATTAAAGAATTATTGGGACACGCTAATTTAAGTGCAACCCAAGTTTACACGCACAACACAATAGAAAAATTAAAAACAGTTTATAAACAAGCTCACCCTAGAGCATAAAACCAAAATAATATGACAATTACAATTCATTCCATCCATTTCAATGCTGATAACGATTTACAAGAGTTTATTGAGAAAAAAGTAAGTAAATTATTAAAGCTTGATAGTAAGATAATTAGCACTGATATTTACTTGAAATTAAGCAAGCCAGAATCTTATGCAAATAAGATTGCGGAAATAAAGGTAAAATATCCAGGTTCTGAGTTTTTTGCCAAAAGAAAAACCGACACATTTGAAGAGTCAACCACACAAGTTTTACAAGCTTTACGAAAACAAATCTTAAAAAATAAAGCGAAAAAGTAGCCGTTTACTAGGTTAAAACAAATTTCAAAAAAATCCGATTTATTGTTTGTGTAGATTTAAAAAACTTTAATACATTTGCAGCCCCTTTTATTAGGGGAATAGTTCTTTGTGAATGTTAGGGAAGAGTGATTGCCGATATAGCTCAGTTGGCTAGAGCAGCTGATTTGTAATCAGCAGGTCGTGGGTTCGAGTCCCTCTATCGGCTCTTATTTTTTAAAGTCGGGGAGATACTCAAGCGGTCAACGAGGACAGACTGTAAATCTGTTGGCATAGCCTTCACAGGTTCGAATCCTGTTCTCCCCACTGATTAAGCGGAAGTAGCTCAGTTGGTAGAGCATCAGCCTTCCAAGCTGAGGGTCGCGGGTTCGAATCCCGTCTCCCGCTCAAAGCTATATTTAGCCGATGTAGCTCAGGGGTAGAGCGTTTCCTTGGTAAGGAAGAGGTCACGGGTTCAA